>JANPGT010000587.1:0-3222 GCA_031424135.1 Chitinophagaceae bacterium | reverse complement strand
CAAAATTTCCTCCTTCCGCCTTGCATTTTTCTATGGCTTCGCTATAGCTTCTTACGGCGTCTTTGTCTATCAGCGGCCCTACATGGTTTTGCGGGTCCAGCGGATTGCCAATTTTCAGTTGCTGGTATGCTTTTACCAGTTTGGCTTTAAATGCATCATAGACTGATTCGTGAATAATGAGGCGGCGGGTACTGGTGCAGCGTTGCCCGGCAGTGCCTACGGCGCCAAATACACAGCCTATCAGCGACATATCCAGGTCGGCATCTTTAGAGATAATGATAGCATTGTTGCCGCCCAGTTCCAGCAGGCTTTTACCCAGGCGGGCGCCCACTGCGGCGCCTACGGCCTTACCCATACGGGTAGAACCCGTGGCCGATACCAGCGGGATGCGGGTATCGCTGCTTATCCATTCGCCTGCATCGCGGTTGCCCAGCAGCAGGCAACTAACGCCTTCGGGTACCCCATTTTTGGCAAACACTTCAGCAGCGATGTGCTGGCAGGCAATGCCGCAAAGCGGTGTTTTTTCGCTGGGTTTCCAGATGCATACATCGCCACAAACCCATGCCAGCATAGCATTCCAGCTCCATACCGCAACAGGGAAGTTAAAGGCAGAGATAACACCCACAATGCCCAGCGGGTGGTATTGTTCGTACATACGGTGACCGGGCCGCTCACTGTGCATGGTAAGGCCATGCAGCTGGCGGGAAAGCCCCACCGCAAAATCACATATATCAATCATTTCCTGCACTTCGCCATAGCCTTCCTGCAGGCTCTTGCCCATTTCCCAGGAAACCAGTTTGCCCAGGTTTTCTTTGTGATGACGCAGGGCATCGCCCATCTGCCTTACCACTTCACCGCGTTTGGGAGCGGGCCATTGGCGCCAGGCCGTATACGCTTCCTGTGCTTTTGCCAGCACAACCTCGTAACTGTCTTTATCTGCGGTGGTAACCGAGGCAATCAATTGCCCGTCTACCGGTGAATAAGAATGTATTTTTTCTCCTTTGCTGGCTATCCATTGGCTACCGGTGCCAACACCGTTGTTGTCTGGCAGTATATTCAGGGCCTGTAATATATTGGTGATCATGGTGATAATTTGAGGGTGCAAGATACAAAAAGCTGTTAGCTGTCAGCGATTGGCTGTTAGCCGGGTGCCCGGCGTTCCACCTAACCTGTGCCCGCATTTTTTGTCTCGGGGGAAAAGAACACGGATGACACAGCCTGCCCCGCATTGGCGGGGGATTAGACGGATTTTTTCGTCCGAAGGACGCGAAATCAATCCGTGTTTATCCCA
Organism: Chitinophagaceae bacterium; assembly: GCA_031424135.1. Lineage (GTDB taxonomy): Bacteria > Bacteroidota > Bacteroidia > Chitinophagales > Chitinophagaceae > JACMLD01. The sequence continues at coordinate 1,931 of JANPGT010000587.1, read as the reverse complement.
TTGGTTCTCTTGCGAAGGATTTTTACGGATTTTTCTGCTTCGCAGAACAAAATCCATTTTATCCGTCTTATCCGTCCAATCCGTGTTCCTTTAGACTTGTGGATACACGGCAGGCGTTCCACCCAGGCCTAAAACCTTCTGCCTATTTTTATGTTCTTGATAATTTCAGCTTATATTTATCGCAACGATTGCAGGGTGTGTTAAAAATACACGACCCACGATTTAAAACTGATTGCTTATGTCATTTATGAAGCCTAAACTAACCTTTGGCCAGATTCTTAGTATGAACTTTGGTTTTTTTGGCCTGCAATACAGCTTCGGATTACAGCAGGCTAATATGAGTCCTATCTATTCTTACCTGGGTGCAGAAGAAAGTAAACTTCCTCTTTTATGGTTAGCTGGTCCAATGACGGGTTTGATCATTCAACCCATCATTGGTGCAATGAGTGATAAGACAATTACAAAATGGGGAAGGAGAACGCCCTATTTTCTTATTGGGGCGATCTTCTGCAGTGTAGCTTTATTTGTAATGCCATTCAGCAGTACTGTTTTAATGGCGGCCAGTGTACTTTGGATACTGGATGCAGCCAACAATATTACACAGGAACCTTACCGCGCATTCGTTAGCGACAAACTGGATAAGCAACAGCATTCTATTGGTTTTCTTACACAAAGTGCTTTTACCGGGTTGGGCCAAACATTGTCTTACCTTACGCCTTTTTTACTGATTAACGTTTTTGCGTTCAGCGAATCTTCAAAAGTGGGCAAATTGCCTTCTACTACTTTTATTGCCTTCCTGATTGGTTCAGTGGTTTCAATCGGTTCTATTTTGTGGACACTGAAAACAACAAAAGAAATTCCTTTATCGGAAGAGGAGAAGGAGAAGATCAAAAAATCTCCCCACGGCATTGGCGCTACTTTCAGTGAGATTTTTCTTGCGTTGAAAGAGATGCCCTTAACAATGAAACTGATGGGGCCAATGATGCTTTTCAGCTGGTATGCTATGTTTATTTACTGGCAATATATCGCCAAATGTTTGTCAAGGTCATTGTATAACACGGTAGACGCCACCAACCCGCTGTTCAGAAAGGCCGAACTGCTGGTAGGTCCACTGGGTGCTTTTTACAACGGGGTTGCTTTTGTGTCCGCGTTTGTACTGGCTTATTTCGCAAAAAAATACGGACCTAAATATATTCACAGTATTTGCCTGCTGCTGGCAGGAATTGGGTTACTGGTGCTTCCGCACATCCAGGATAAAACATTGTTGTTTATTCCTATGATTGGCATGGGACTGTCCTGGGCAAGCATGATGGGCAATCCATATATCATGCTGGCAGGCAGTATACCTCCGGAGCGTACCGGTGTTTACATGGGTATCTTTAACATGTTTATTGTTGTTCCGATGCTGATTGAAACTTTTACCATACCTATGTATTACGAAAGCTGGCTGGGCAATAATCCAATTAATGCGATAAAGCTTGCGGGTACGTTATTGATACTGGCATCCGCTTCGGTGTTATTTATTAAAGTCAATAAAGTGAGCGGAGACATTGTATTGCCGGCAGGAGGAGGACATTGATTAGGAATAAGGGATTGGGAATTTGGAATTGAGGGGAGGCGGTTAGTGAGTTGATTTGGCACACGCCCACTGACCACTCACGATTCACCACTGACGATTAAAAACAAAATAATATGAAAATCATCTGCATCGGCGAAGCACTGATAGATATGATTTGTACCGACAAAGGCAGTTCACTTTCTGCCGGGCAACATTTTTTGAAGAAGCCGGGTGGTGCACCTACCAATGTAGCGGCGGCCATTGCGGCCCTTGGAGGAGAGGTGGAACTGGCGGCCAAAGTTGGCAATGACCCCTTTGGAAAACACCTGATTGATGTAATGGAAGAATTTGGGGTATCTACCAAATGGATGCT
>JANPGT010000586.1:0-2652 GCA_031424135.1 Chitinophagaceae bacterium | reverse complement strand
AAATTTCTCCCGCTGTTCCGGCGTGAAGAAGCTGTAAGGATTGTAACCACCATTTTTATTATAATCCACATGCACTTTTAAATCTTCTTTCAGCCGCATGGTTTTGTCTATCGTCATATCCTGGTCTTTTGCAGCAGGCCGGTTATCATAAGTATCGTAAAAATTGGAAGGCATGGGGAAGGTCCGGTTGTCAAAAGTGCCCAGGTCCTGCAAATCGGGTAGCCATTCCCGGTGGGTGGCTTTCTGTCCCACTACCAGGCAAAAAGGCTTACTGGTATCCCGGCCGCTGAGCCATTCTTCCGCAAAGCCGGAAATTATATCAGTGGCATAGCCGGTGGTGACAGCCGTATCGTTGTTCATACCAATGAACTGCGGGTTATAGTACAATCCCTGGCCGGGCAATACCTTCCAGAAATCAAAACCATCCGGCAGGGTTTGCAGGTGCCATTTACCAATCCAGGCCGTCTGGTAGTTATGCTGCCGCAATATGCGCGGAAACAGCTGCTGCTGCACATTGAAAGGATTGGAGATATTATTAATGGTAAGCCCGTTGCTGTGGCTGTACTTACCCGTAAGCAGGGTAGCCCGGCTGGGTGCACAAAGCGAATTGGTGACCAGTACGTTTTTAAACAACGCCCCTTCCCTGGCAATGCGGTCAATGCCCGGTGTCTGCATCAGCTTACTGCCATAGGCGCTGATGGTCTGGTAAGCGTGATCATCCGAAAAAATAATCAGCATATTGGGTGTCTTTTTCGGAGGCTGTGCAAAAGCAACAGCAGCAATAACAACAGATGGTAACCAGGCGGCCATTCTTTTAAAATTACAGGCAGCAAAAAAATACTTCATTGTGCGTCAAATAAGTGTGTGTAAAATAGGATGTCTGTAATGACAGCAATAATGATTTCAAGGACAGGCAATTTTAAGCAGGGTGAAGCTAATAAGGAACGGCCATATACCAAAAACTGGTTTCCTTGTAGCGATGTAACCACGGTGACACTGCAGGCACAGGAGCTGCACAGGGATATAGGCGTTTATATGGAGACTTATCGTTTTGGCCTTGCACAGTAGATACAATGAAATGGGGAAGGGATTGTTTTCGGTTAAATTTCCATCAATCCTGACAAAAAAGTATTATCCTGCTATTTTGATTTGCGTTTATGGCTATAAATAACCGGCCTCCATGAAAATGAGTGCTGCTTAATTTGTAACTTTTCAGCAAATTCTTGCTATATGAAATTGCGGAATCTATTCTACGCAGTATTGCTGCTTTTATCTGTTGGTCTTTATTCATTTCATATTGCCGGCAAAACGGCAGATGAGCATCCCACGCTTGCTCTCGGCTCACTGGCGCCTGATTTTAACCTGCCGGGTGTAGACGGGAAAAATTATACCCTGGCCAGTTTTAAAAGCGCCCGGCTCCTGGTGGTGGTATTTACCTGCAATCATTGTCCTACGGCACAGGCTTACGAAGAAAGACTGAAAAAAATTACCAGCGACTATAAAGACAAGGGCGTAGCAGTAGTGGCCATCATGCCCAATGATCCTACTTCTATTACTCTTAGTGAGCTGGACTATACAGATATGGGCGATAGTTTTGATGAAATGAAATTACGGGCCGCACGCAAGCAGTTTAATTTTCCCTATTTGTACGACGGCAGTACCGAGGACGCTTCCAGGAAATACGGTCCCATTGCCACACCGCATGTTTTTATTTTTGATAAGGATCGCAAACTGCGTTACAGCGGACGTATTGATGATGTGGAGAAACCCAGCAAAACACCCAATACAATGGACACACGCAATGCACTGGACGCACTGTTGGCTGGTAAAGAACCACCGGTGCCAACTACCAAAGTGTTTGGCTGTTCTATAAAGTGGGCAGAGAAAAGCGACTGGATAAGCAAAGCAAAAGAAGGCTGGGCCAAAGAACCGGTAAAACTGGATACCATTACAGAAGCAGGTATCAGGGATTTGATTAAAAATAATTCGGGCAAACTGCGGCTTATTAATGTATGGGCCACCTGGTGCGGTCCCTGCGTTACAGAGTTCCCTGAGTTTATTACCATTAACCGGATGTACCGCAAACGTGATTTTGAATTCATCAGCATCAGCGCAGATGACCCGGCGCAAAAAGAAAAGGCGCTGAAATTTCTGCAAAACCAGCAAGCTTCCGCTACCAACTATATTTTCCATATTGATGATAAGTATAAGCTGATAGAAGCCATCGACCCCAAATGGCAGGGAGCGCTGCCTTATACACTGGTGGTAGAACCAGGTGGTAAAATTGTATTCAGTAAACAGGGACAGGTAAACCCTGACGAACTTAAAACCATGCTGATAGACAATCCCCTGCTGGGCCGCTATTACAAATAAAAATGCCCTTACACCAATACCCCAACGTGAAAATAACATATGCAATAAAGAGACGATTAAAATTTAAAATATGAATGTCAACAGGCGAACGGTTATCAAACAATTTCTTTTTGTATCTGCAGGCGCAGCTATTCTACCTGCGTGTTTCCAGGACGACAAAGGCAAGTCTTCTGTACTGCTGAAAAACTTCCAGCTAAACGGCCAGCAGGAAAAAACCCTGGAAGAACTGACAGAAACCATTATACCTGCAACGTCTACACCCGGCGCCAAAGCGGTATA
>JANPGT010000585.1:0-13176 GCA_031424135.1 Chitinophagaceae bacterium | reverse complement strand
GATGTTTCCTGTTTCAATATCCATGGCAGCCACCTGGGATCCGGCACTAATTCAACAGGTAGCATCGGTAATATCAGACGAAGCCCGGGCTATTTACAATGGCTGGCACCAGGATACCGCTTTTAAGGGCGAGAAAAAAGGACTGATCTACAGGGCACCTGTTATAAATGTAAGCCGCAATCCTTACTGGGGACGTATCAACGAATGCTTTGGGGAAGATCCTTTTCTCACGGGCCGCATGGGGGTGGCGTTTGTAAAAGGATTGCAGGGCGATGATGCCAGGTACCTGAAGCTGGTGGCAACACTAAAGCATTTTGCCGTCAATAATGTAGAAAGAAACAGGATGGCACTTTCCGCTACTGTAAGTGAGCGCATGCTGCACGAGTTCTGGTTGCCGCATTTCAAAGATTGTATTGTAAAGGCGGGGCACAATCCATCATGGCCTCTTACAATGCCATCAATGGTGTTCCAAACAATATCAATAAAATGCTGCTAACTGATATTCTGAAAGATCTATGGGGCTTCAAAGGATTTGTGGTATCTGATCTGGGTGGTGTAAATACAATGGTGAAAGGGCATGAAAAAGGTAAGATGAGTTTTGAGGAAGCTATAGCACAGTCGTTAAATGCGGGTTGCGACTTTTCCGATAAAGAATTTATGGAGTACATCCCTGCGGCGGTGAGAAAAGGCCTGTTACCGGTTGCAAGACTTGATGATGCGTTGTTCCGGGTACTAACGGAAAGATTCAGGTTGGGTGAGTTTGATCCTCCCGCAATGGTTCCCTACAGTAAAATAGCTCCCGCTGTCATTGGCAGCGCCGAACACCGCCAGCTTGCCCTGCAAACGGCGCAGGCATCTATTGTATTGCTGACCAATAAGCGGCACATACTACCGGTTAACCGCAATGCCGTAAAAAAAATAGCGGTGATAGGGCCACATGCAGATATTTTTACTGCCGGCGGTTATAGTGGAAAAGTAGAAGCCCCGGTAACACCACTACAGGGAATTAAGAACCGTGCAGCGGCAGGTACTGAAATTATTTATGTAGCAGGAACGGGTATCCTGCCCCGTAAGGACAGTACAGAAGCGCTGGCAGCAGCAACAAAAGAAGCATTGCGACAAGCCATTGACGCCGCAGCTGGCGCAGATCTCGTTTTATTGTATGTTGGTACCACACTTGCTGTAGAAGCAGAAGGACGCGACCGTTCATCACTTGGATTACCTGTTAACCAGCAGCAGCTGGCAGATGAAATACTTGCTGTTAATCCCCGCACTGTTGTAATTGAAATGAATGCGGGTCCACTAACCATTCCTTCGATTGCCGAAAAAGCCGCGGCCCTGGTAGAAGCATGGTGGGGAGGAGAAGAAGGCGGCAACGCAATAGCCGATGTGCTTTTTGGTAACGTAAATCCATCCGGTAAACTTCCACTCACCGTATACGCCTCCGAAGCACAGGTACCTTCTGTTGATGAATATGATGTAAGCAAAGGCTTCACGTATATGTATATCAATGGCAAGCCGCTGTTTCCGTTTGGCCATGGATTAAGCTATACGGATTTTAAATATTCTGCACTCACCATAAGCACGCCGGTTATTGATACCAATGGAACAGTAGCCGTAGCCATAACTGTACAAAATACCGGTAAAGTAAAAGGTGCCGAGGTACTGCAATTGTATGTACATGATGCTGTCTGTACTGTAAAAAGACCGGTAAAAGAATTGAGGGCCTTCCAAAAAATAAATTTGTCACCGGGAGAAAAACAAACACTTCACTTTAATATACCTGCCCGCCAGCTGGCTTTTTATGATGAAAAATCACATCGGTTCATCGTAGAGCCAGGGTTGTTTGATATAATGATTGGCGCTTCCTCCGCAGATATACGGGCAGGCGGCCAGGTAATGGTGGCTGTAAAATAAATGTCCGGTTCCCTTTGATGACAACAGGCGTGGTTTCATAATATAAACGTTAACCAAAAACAATTGCCATGAATTTCAGATTGCTATTGAAAAAAAAGTTTTTTATGGAGTGGCGGAGCCCATCCCATATATTAAAAGTTTTAGGGGTACTGCCGGTGCTGCTGATGGCTGTTACAGGCTTTTCACAAACCACCGTTACAGGAAAAGTGACCAGCACTGATTCAGCTTTAAGCGAAGTGACCGTTATGGTAAAAAAGACGGCGGCGGCCACCAAAACAAATACAGCAGGTGAATTTTCTATCATTGCATCGGCAGGTGATGTATTGGTTTTTACATATGTTGGGTTCACTACGCAGGAAGTGAAAGTCCCTGCTGGCAGGCAGGTCTTTATTTCGCTGCTGCCGCAAAGCAGGCAGTTAAATGATGTAGTGGTAGTAGGGTATGGTACCCAGCGCAAAGGAAGTATTACCGGCGCGGTAAGTTCCATCAAATCTGCAGACCTGGTGCGCACACCTTCCTCTACCGTGTCCAGTGCACTGGTGGGTAAAATACAGGGTGTTACAGCCAGGCAGGCCACGGGCCGGCCCGGTGCCGGCACCACCCTGCAAATCCGAAACCTGGGCGCACCGCTCTATGTTATTGATGGCGTGCCGCAAAGTGAGGGACAGTTCAATAATATTGGTATGGAAGACATTGAAAACATTTCTGTACTCAAAGATGCTTCCGCTTCCCTGTATGGTTTCCGTGCATCTAACGGCGTGGTGTTGGTGACCACGAAAAAAGGAAAGCCGGGTATGAAGAACAGCCTTACCGTGAGCAGTTACTATCAGGTACAGAACCTTACGCGTTATATTTCTGCATCCGGCGCCGGAGATTATGTACGTGCACTGGCGGAGGCAGAACAGAACGCCGGTATAGCACCTACTACCACGCCCGAAATACTGGAAAAATGGCGCCTGGGTACAGAGAAAGGTTACCAGGGTACAGATTACCGCGATTACATTCTCCGTAAAAATGCACCGCAGAAATATTTGAACATCAGCTCCAGTGGTGGCAACGATAAAATGAACTATTATATTTCCGTGGGGGGGTTGAAACAGGATGCGATTTTAAAACAATATAATTTTAAACGTTATAATTTCCAGGCCAATGTGGAGGGAACAGTAGTCAAAGGCGTTAAGTTTGGCGCCCAGCTCAGCGGCCGCATAGAATCGAGACACGAACCTGCTTCTACTACCGGTATCAACGTTACTTACGACAATCCTTTTCTTGCCATTTTAACCATGTGGCCAACAGAGCGGCTGTATGCAAATGATAATCCGGATTATATCAATGCCGATGTAAACAATCCTTCGCGCAATCCATTAATATATAACGAAAACGTTATTGGCAAGCAGGACAATACCTGGAATACGTTTGGCGGTATATTTTATACAACGTTTGCGCTGCCTTTTGGCATTACCGCTAAAGCCACCTATTCTTATAATTACAAGCAAAATAAAAATGAACTGCAGCGCAATTCATTTAATACGTACTCTTATAAGCCTGCTACAGATACTTATGTGCCGGTGGCGTTTAACCTGGCACTGCGCAATAAAGCCAGGCAGGAAATACAGGAAAATTTTGCACAGTTTCAGCTCAATTATAATAAAGACCTGGGCGAGCATTCTATCTCTGCCATGGGTGCTTATGAATATGCCGGAACTACTGACCAGCTGGTAAGCATCAATGCCATTCCGCCCACCAATTATACACCGCTTATCAACCTGCTGAACATTAACGGCTTTACAGATGCGTATGTACAGGCAAAGCGCGCCTCATTTATCGGCAGGTTTAACTACAGCTATAAAAGAAGGTATTTACTGGAATTACTGGGAAGGTATGATGGCTCCCATCTGTATGCACCCGGCAAAAGATGGGGTTTATTTCCGGGTATTTCTGCCGGCTGGCGCATCCACGAAGAGAAGTTTTTTGCAGGGAGACTTACAAAAAATATATCCAGTCTGAAACTAAGAATGTCATGGGGCAGAACCGGGCAGGAACGTGGCGTAAATGCTTTTGATTACCTGCCGGGCGGCAATTTTGGTACAGGCAGCTATGTACTGGCGGGTGGGCTTACAACAGGCATCGCGGTACGTGGATTGCCTATAACAAATATTTCATGGGTAACCAGTACCATTAAAAATATCGGGATTGATATCGGTATGTTCAATAATAAACTCACAGCGGAATTTGATGTGTTTGCAAGAGATCTCACGGGTATTCCGGCCCCCAGGTACGATGTGCTGCTGCCCAGCGAAGTGGGTTATACCCTGCCGTCTGAAAACCTCAACGCAGAAAGAACAATGGGACTGGAAGGAATTGTTACCTATGCCTCCAAAGCAGGCAAAATCGGTTATTCCATCAGTGCCAATGCAACACTGGGCCGGCGTAAAATAATGAACCTGTACAAACCAAGATTTGGTAATTCCTGGGATCAATACCGCAACCAGACGGATAACCGCTGGGCGGATATTCATTGGGGCTACCAGGTAGAGGGGCAGTTTCAGTCTATGCAGGAAATAAAAGATTACAAGATCAACAACGACGGGCAGGGCAATAAATCCCTGCTGCCGGGTGATTTTAAGTTTAAAGATGTAAACGGTGATGGACTCATTTCAAATCTTGATGAAAGACCGATTGGTTATGCAGTGGGAGATGGATCTACCGCGGGCGCCATTACCCCGTATATGAGTTTTGGCCTTACGGCCGGCGTCAACTACAAAGGGTTCAGTCTTACCACAGACTGGGCAGGGGCCACCATGCAATCTTACTACCGTATTTTTGAACTGGCCATACCCTTCCAGGCCATTCACAATGCTCCGGAATATATTTTTAATGACCGCTGGCACCGGGCAGATCTTTTTGATCCCAACAGTGCATGGATACCGGGCAAATACCCGGCCATCCGCAGGACCGGATCCGGTTCTCACGTAGACTACACCACGCACAGCGATTTCTGGATTACCAATGTCCACTACATACGGTTGAAAAATCTTGATATCGGGTATACAGTTCCCAAAAAAATCTGCAGCAAGTTTGGTGTTGCTAATCTGCGAATATACCTCAGCGGTACCAATCTTATTTCTTTTGATAACCTGAAGGATGTGGAGATTGATCCTGAAATATCAATGAACAGCGGGCTGGTATACCCCATCCTGAAGCTGTACACGTTCGGCATTAATTTAACGCTTTAAAATAATACAATGAAAAAAGTATTGAAATTTTTAATATGCCTTGCTGGTATGGCGTGCATGGTTTCCTGTAATAAAGAAACCCTGCTTGATACCACCTCGCAGACTATTTTTACCGATGAACAGATATACAAAGATCCCAAACTGATTTCAGGAGTACTGGCCAACCTGTATGACCGTTTGCCCAGGTATGCCTCCCTGGCAACCGGGTGGGAGAATTTTACCATTTTTGACGAAGGCATGTGGTCAGGTCTCAGCAACAACGATGTGGAAGTAAGGAACAACCTGCTTAACTACGCGTATGACCGCTGGAGCCTGTGGGATTACGCATTTGTCAGGGATGTAAATGTGGCGATTGATAACATTACACTTTCGTCTTCTGTAGCGCTTACACCTACACTGAAAAAACAGTTTATTGCAGAGTTCCGTTTTTTACGTGCCATGGATTATTTTGAAATGGTGAAAAGAATGGGCGGGGTTCCCATTATTACAAAACAGCTGCTGTATAATTTCAGTGGCGACCCCGCGTACCTGCAGCAGCCCCGGAATAAAGAATCTGAAGTGTATGATTTTATTGCCAGTGAAATGGATGCCATTAAAAATGACCTGGGTAATACCGGAAACAAAAGACAGGCAAATAAGTATACAGCACTTGCTTTAAAAAGCCGCGCTATGCTGTATGCTGCTTCCCTGGCCAAATACAATAACGCCGCAGGTTTTACAAAAAGCAGCACTACCGGTGGTGAAGTGGGCATGCCGGAAACACTTTCTGCAGGCTATTACCAGAAATCACTGGATGCATCCAAAGAGATCATCAGCAGCGGTGCATTTTCATTGTATAAGTTAAACCCCAATGCCGGAGAGAATTTTTACGATGCGCTGGTCAATAAAAACAATAATACCGAGGTAATACTGGCTACCGATTACCTGAAAGCGCAGGGCAAAAGACACAGCTTTACCTTTAACAATATCGCACGTTCTCTTTTTGAAGATGGCGGACAGGGGTCTTCCAGTATATCGCCGTCGTTAAACCTGGTAGAAAGCTATGAATACCTGGATGGCACCCCCGGCACATTGCAGGGCACCGGCACCGGCACCAATACCGCTGCTGGCCAGGCCAACTGGACATTCTATACCAACCCGCAGGATATTTTTGCCAATAAAGACGCGCGGCTGTACGGTTCCATTGTTTATCCCGGTGCATCGTTTGGCGGTAAGCCATTGCAAATTCAGGCGGGGGTGTATGTCTGGAATGCAGCTACCGGTAAATATGACAGAACTGAAGGTGCGCTCAACAGCACGTATACCGATGGTAAATTACTCACCGGTCTTGATGGCCCCAACCGTACCACCACATTTGTAACAAATACCGGTTTTTATCCCCGCAAGTATATCGATGCCACTTCAGGCGCCAGTACTTCTGCCATTCAGAGTGAAACCTGGTGGGTAGTGTTCCGGTTGGGTGAAGTATACCTTAATGCAGCCGAAGCCGCTTTTGAACTGGGACAATCCGCTGAGGCCCTAACATATATGAATACCCTGAGGCAAAGGGCCGGATTTCCCGCCAACAGTCTTGCCACGTTGACCATCCAGAGAATACAGAATGAAAGAAAGGTGGAGCTGGCATTTGAAGATCACCGCCTGTGGGATATTATCAGATGGCGGATTGCAGATAAATTATGGGACGGTACCACTACCAATCCCGATGCCAATATCTATGCGCTGTACCCTTACCGCATCATAAGGCCCGGTCATCCCAACGATGGCAAATATGTATTTGATAAAATTATTGCGCCGCGTTTTAAAGTGCCCCGGTTTTTCAGACCCGGTAATTATTATTCATTGATACTGCAGGCGGTGATTGACAATAACCCGAAAATCATACGTAACCCATTCCATTAAAAAATTATTTATGCAATTCAGAAAATATATACCACTCCTGGCGATAGCTGCCGGAATACTGGCAGGATGCAAAAAAGACAATCTCACCGAACCCAAATCGCGTTTAACAGGGAATGTCGTGGTGGGTAAAGACGCCATCGGCGTGCGTTCGGGCGGCGTAAGTTTTGAAATATGGCAGAAAGGCTTCCAGTTGTACAGTAAAATTCCGCTGAACATCGCACAGGACGGCAGCTTCACGGCTACACTGTTTGATGGTGATTACAAACTGGTACGCGCAAAAGGCGCCGGCCCCTGGGCAGACAATACAGATTCTATTGATGTGCGGGTAAACGGTGCTACCAGCATCGACATACCTGTTGACCCTTATTTTATAATTAAAAATGTAAGCTTTCAGAAATCAGGTACCACTATTACTGCCAGCTTCAGCGTGCAGCAAATCAATACCAGCAAACCAGTGGAGCTGGTAAGACTCTATGTGGGCCCCAATTATATACTGGACCAAAACAACAATACCGCCAGTGCGCAAAAAGCTGCACCTTTAGACATTAGCCAGCCGGTTACAGTAACGGTCACAATTCCTGCAGCGCTGGCAGCAGAAGCGTATATATATGCAAGGGTAGGGGTGAAAACGGCTGGTGTTAATGAGCTGATGTATTCGGCAGCCGGTAAAGTGGCACTGAAATAATGAGACCTGGTATTGTTACCAATCATTCAATTTATTTTATGCGTTTTACTATACTGATGATTTGTCTGTTCTGTTCCGCAGCCTTGCAGGCGCAGCCCATTATGGTGGCAGGCCAGCCCGGACGCCTTGAAATAAGGGTAGCGGGCGAACACAGTCTGCGCATTACCCTTAAGCCGGCTGCTTTTAAAGGTGATTATCCTTTTACGCCGGCACTTGCAACACACAAATATCCACCGCCGTTTATCAGCGTTGCTGCAGTTGGCAGAAGGATTTCGCGGACTGCGGCTGATTTACGCGTAGTGGTAGCCGAAAACCCACTAACCATTACCGTGAGTAATAAAGCGGGACGGGCTGTTCAGCAGTTTGTTTTTAATAAAGACGGAAGCCTGTCTTTTGACGTAAACAATACGCCTGTTTTTGGTATGGGAGAGGGCGGGCCCAAGCCTGAAAAAGGTAGCAACTGGCGGCAATTGCCAGTGCAGTATGACCGCGGCGGTGCTTATGACAGTATGCAGCCACGCTGGCAGAGCGATGCCTATGGATCGCGTAACCCCGCCGCGGTGCTGGTGCAACCCGGCTCATGGGGGGTCTTTGTGGCGTCTCCGTGGGTACAGGTAGATCTGCGTGATGCTAACCGGGGTTTTTTTATTCCGTGGAAGCCAACCGGCAAAGAGCATATGCCGCAAACAGAAAAAAACCAGGGGTTGAATTTGGGCAAGGGCCTTCCACCCATTGATAAGATAGTGCCCGGTCTCTTTGATTTTTTTGTATTTGATGCACACAGCCCGGCCGCATTTATGAAAGACTTTTCTGTGCTTACCGGTCCTGCGGCTATGCCTCCCCGATGGGCGCTGGGATATATGCAGTCTCACCGTACACTGGAAGAAGACGGGCAATTGATCAGTATCGTAGACAGCTTTAGAAATAAAAATATTCCGGTGGATGCGGTTATTTACCTGGGCACCGGTTTCACGCCCCGCGGTTGGAATAAAAAGCAACCCTCGTTTGAATTTAACCCCGAAGTGTTTAAAAGGGCGCCCAGAGAGGTGCTGATGGATATGCACAAGCGAAATGTAAAAGTGGTAGTGCATATGGTGCCCTGGGACAGGGATAAACTGCCCAATCTTCATGGCAGTATTCCTGCAAAAACCGGTGAGCTGCTGGATGGTGCACATATTCAAAACTATTGGAAAGAGCATATACCGCTGATCAATGCCGGCGTGGATGCTTTCTGGCCCGACGAAGGCGACTGGTTCAACCTCCATGAACGCATCAGGCGTCACCAGTTGTATTACCAGGGGCACCTGTCTGCAAATCCGCATCTCCGCCCCTGGAGCCTGCAGCGAAATGGCTATCCTGGTATTGCCCAATGGGGCGGTTGGGTATGGTCGGGCGATACAGAATCTTCCTGGAAAACACTGGAAGCACAGATAGCAGTAGGATTAAATTACGCAGTAAGTATCGGACCTTTTTGGGGAACAGATATTGGTGGATTTTTTCCCAATGAAGAATTAACCGGAGAACTGTATGCCAGGTGGTTTCAGTTTGGGGCTTTTTGTCCTTCTTTCCGTGCTCATGGTGTAACATGGCAAACACGTCTTCCCTGGGGATGGGGATTGAATGACATGGGGCCAAGGGAAAGCAAGTCGCCACCGCTTCAATCATCTATGAATAACCCTGCCATCGAACCCATTGCTAAGATGTACGATGAGCTACGGTATCAACTGCTTCCCTATACCTACACATTGGCATGGCAGGCCCGTACTACAGGCATGCCAATGATGCGTGCCATGTGGTTGCACTACCCGGATGATGAACAATGCCGCAAAACAGGTGATCAATATTTGTGGGGACGCGATATGCTGATAGCGCCCGTATATGAGAAAGCTGTCCTTGCCCGTAAACTGTATCTTCCCAAAGGTGAATGGTATGACTGGTGGACAAATGAAAAGCAAGCCGGAGGACGCAGCATTACACGTGCCGTTGATTTGGCAACAATGCCCATCTATGTAAGGGCCGGTGCTATTATTCCGTTCGATCCCATACGGCAGTATACCAGCCAGGCAGTGACCGGGCCAACAGAACTAAAAGTTTTCACTGGCGCCGATGGACAATTTACACTATACGATGATGATGGCAGCAGCCAGGAATATTTGCAAGGCAAAGCAACCCTGATTGGTATGCGCTGGAATGAAAAGAACAAACAACTGCTACTTGCACCGGGCACACCAAAAGGATTTGTTAGTCAGCCCGTATCAAGAACGTTTAGTGTGAAAATTATTCCGGGTAATGAAACAAAAACAATTGTGTACGGCGGGCAGCCGGTAACAATACAATTTTGATAACATGATAAACAAGTGGCGCACGATGGTAAACTATTTTTTAAAATCACTGCTGGTATCTTCATTATCATTGATATGCATAAACGTATTTGCACAACAAACGGCAGATCCGGTTACCATACAGGCAGACTTCAATAAAAAACTGAACGGGCCGCTCAGGACGTTCTGGGCCATGTGGGGCTATGATGAACCCAATTATACTTATATGAAAGACGGCAGGAAGCTGCTGACTGAATTTGCAGCGCTGAGTCCGGTGCCGGTATATGTGCGGGTGCATAACCTTCTTACTACCGGTAATGGAGAACCGTCGTTGAAATGGGGCTCTACCAATGCCTATACCGAAGAGGCCAACGGTAAAGCCGTCTATAGCTGGACAATCATAGACAGCATCTTTGATACTTTTATTAAACGCGGCATGCACCCCATTGCACAAATTGGGTTTATGCCCGAAGCGCTTTCTGTAAAACCAGAATCGGATAAATTCCAGGAGACGCCCGATCATAAAAAAGTATACCACTATACCGGTTGGAGCTACCCGCCAAAGAGTTATGAAAAATTTGCAGCGCTTGTTTTTGAATGGGTAAAACACAGTGTTGCCCGCTATGGAAAAACAGAAGTAGAACAATGGTATTGGGAGCTTTGGAATGAACCCGATATCAGTTACTGGAAAGGGACAACCGGAGAATATATAAAGCTGTACGATTATTCGGCTGATGCCGTAAAACGTGCGTTGCGCACGGCAAAAATCGGCGGGCCGGAAACCACCAATCCGGGCAGCGAAAAAGCTGGCCTGTTCCTGAAGACATTTTTGACACACATCGTTAGCGGTAAAAATTATATCACAGGCAAAAAGGGAACGCCGCTTGATTTTATTACGTTTCATGCCAAAGGCGATCCCAAACTGGTGAATGGGGTGGTGCGTATGGACATTGGCAAACAACTGCGCCATATTGATAAAGGGTTTGAAATTATTGCTTCTTATCCAACGCTTAAAAAATTGCCCATTATCATTGGCGAATCTGATCCGGAAGGGTGTGCGGCCTGCTCTGAAGATGTGTACCCGCACAATGCATACAGAAATGGTACGCTGTATTCAAGTTATACGGCGGCATCTTTTGCACGCAAATACGATCTGGCGCAAAAACACGGTGTTAATTTACGTGGTGTGGTTACATGGGCATTTGAATTTGAGGATCAGCCCTGGTTCCGTGGTTTCAGGGACATGGCTACCAATGGCGTAGACAAACCGGTGCTGAACGTGTTCAGGATGTTTGGCATGATGGAAGGCGACAGGGTGTATGTAAATGAAAACCCGGCATTCAATTCTAAATTGGTTACAGATTCAGGCGTGCGGGGCAATCAACCCGATGTGAATGCACTGGCGGCAAAAAGTGATCGTTCTGCCACGGTGATGATCTGGAATTATCACGACGATAATAAACTGGATCTGCCGGCATCTCCTGTCACTTTAAAACTGAAAGGACTGGTTGCAAAAAAGCTGCTGCTTACCCATTACCGCATTGACCAGGAGCACAGCAATGCTTATACGGCCTGGAAGAAAATGGGTTCGCCGCAAAGGCCCGATGCGCAACAGTTTGCTGTACTGGAAAAAGCCGGGCAACTGGAAATGCTTGGTTCACCGCAATGGGTGCAGCCATTTAACGGAGAAGTACAGTTGAATATTGATTTGCCCCGCCAGGCGGTTTCATTGATTCGCATTACCTGGTAAACAAACTTTCTCCCTTTCCAAAGCAGCGGATTGGGTTGAGATCTTCTGACAATAAAATACAAAACATAGCAACTGATGAAAATACAATCCATCAAAACAAAATTGTACCAGTGGAAGGGTCCTGTAAAAACAACGGACACCATTTTTGCAACACCATTAAGTGCGCTCCCGTTCCAGGAGGATGCGCAGGCACCTTTTCGTTTTTTTAGCTGGCTGGTGGTAGAGGTTACAACAGATGAGGGCCATACAGGATATGGCAATGCAGGTTTATGTCCGGATATTACAAAACACATTATTGATTCAAAATTAACGGGCCTCCTGCTGAATGAGAATCCGCTGAACACGGAATACCTTTACGAAAAAATGTACCGCTCTACCATTGCCTATGGCCGTAAGGGAGCCGTAATAGCGGCTATCAGCGCCATTGATATTGCACTATGGGATATTAAGGGACTGGTAATGCAGCAACCGGTCTTTATGCTCCTTGGAGGAAGAACCAAGGAATTCATCCCAACTTATTACAGCAGGTTATATACCCGAAATCTTGATAGCCTGCAGGCCGAAGCGGCCAGCTATAAAGCAGAAGGATTTACCGGTATGAAACTGCGTTGCGGTTACCCACTGACCGAAGGTATAGCCGGTATGAAAAAAAATGTTGAGATGGTAAGGGTGGTAAGAGAGACGGTGGGTGATGATGTAGATATCATGCTGGAAGCGTATATGGGATTTAATTATTCTTATGCGCGGCAGTTGCTGAAGCAGCTGGAGCCTTACAACCTGCGCTGGGCCGAAGAATTATTGCTGCCGGACGAAATACACAATTTTGCTAAATTAAAGGAGCAGACCTCAATACCCATCTCCGGCGGCGAGCATGAATATACACGGTACGGGTTTCATGATCTTATTCAGTCAGGGGCGCTGGATATTTTCCAGTTTGATACCAACAGGGTAGGTGGTTTTACAGAGGCGCAGAAAATATGTACGATGGCATTGATGCATGGCGTTGAAATAATACCGCATGGTGGGCAGATGCACAACCTGCATGTGGTAATGAGTTCAATGGCATCACCTATGGCTGAATATTTTCCCCAGACAGAAATTGAAGTAGGCAATGAAATGTTCTGGTATATTTTTAATGGGGAAGCGGTTGCAGAAAATGGTCGCCTGCAACTGGATGACAATAAACCCGGCATGGGGTTGACGTTGAAAAGCGATTATCTTGATCAATTTACAATCATAGAATAGATATAGTTGAAATAGACTTATTGATCCTGGAACTATGATTTTATTTACTATTGTCATCGTTTTATTATTTAATTAAAATTTATTTATTACTTTTTTGAAGTGACTGGTCTTATAAAAACGATG
>JANPGT010000584.1:0-4602 GCA_031424135.1 Chitinophagaceae bacterium | reverse complement strand
TATCATCCAGCCGGACTTTTGAAAACAGTTTAGTTTAGCAATAGTTATATGTCGTAAAACGCAAGCCCGGTTGTTCCCGGCGGGGCACAGTTTTCCGGCAGCCTGAGAAAAACCCAGTGTGCATCAGGTAGATTACGCATTTCATTTTTTGCGTTAGAAAGCAGTTGATGTATGGTTGAATATGCATACCGGGTGGAGCGCCACCCGGTATTTTTTAAATTTTATTCTAAGAGCAGCATTCATGAGGCCTTTATTTTTGGCAATAGGTATTTTTATCACTGCAGCGCAATTGTATGCACAGGCTGACAGTGTAAAAATAACTGCACTGGACAGCGTAACCATCCGCGCATTCCTGCGGCAGGCAGCCCTGCACCCATTGCCTGATATACAGGGGACTTATATTTTTTCCGGCAGAAAAACGGAATTGATCGACATGAACCAGGCAAGCGCTGATGTAACAAACAAAATAGGCCGGCAGGTATTTGCCAAAATACCCGGCATATTTGTGTATGATATGGATGGATCGGGCAACCAGATTAATATAGCCGCCAGGGGATTGGATCCGCACAGGGGCTGGGAATTTAACCTGCGTAAAGATGGTATCATCACCAACTCAGATATGTATGGCTATCCCGCCAGCCACTACAGCATGCCGCTGGAGAGCATTGATCATATAGAACTGGTGAGAGGTACCGGCGCGTTACAATACGGAGCGCAGTTTGGCGGTATGCTGAACTATGTTTCCAAGCGGGGTGATACCACAAAACCCTTCAGCTTTGAAAGTAGCAATACCGCTGGATCGTTTAACCTGCTGAGTACATTCAATGCCATTGGTGGTAAGCTGGGTAAACTGAAGTATTACGCATATATCAGCAAAAAATCGCGCGGAGGATACCGCGGCAATGAGCATACAGACGCAGAAGCAGAGAATATTGCGCTTACCTATGATGTCAGCAGCCGCTTGTCGGTGCGTGCAGAGTGGGCAAGATCAACTTACCGCTACCGTATTCCGGGCGCCCTGAACGATGCAATGTTTTATACCAACCCGCGCCAGGCCACCCGCGCCAGGAATTACTTCAGCCCGGATATTCATATACCCTCCATCGTTGTTTACTGGAAAGCAGCTGCAAAGACAACTGTTCAGTTAACTACTTCGGCGGTACTGGGCCGGCGAAACAGTGTAATGTATGATAAGCCTACCAATGTGGCGGATACCATTAATCCGGTAACCCTGCAATACAATAACCGGCAGGTAGATATTGATGCCTTTCACAGTTACACAACCGAACTGCGTGTGCTGCAGCAATACAGGCTGGGCAGGCAAAACAGTGCACTGGTGGCTGGTGTTCAGTACATGAACAATGATCTTCACCGCACCCAGCTGGGAAAGGGTACTACCGGAAGCGATTATGATCTTGAATTGGTTATACCGGGTTGGGGCAGGGATATGCATTTTAAAACACAGAATATAGCCCTGTTTGCAGAAAATAAATTCCAATTGACAGGCCGCCTGTCTGCTACTTTGGGTGCACGTGCGGAAATTGGCCAGACAGATCTGAGCGGTATCATTAATTATTACCCCGATAACCAGGTGCCTGTTACTATCAGGCACCACTACCCGCTTTTTGGCGGCAGTCTTTCTTATAAGCTAAACCAGCGAATGGAACTATACAGTGGTGCGGCACAGGCGTATCACCCCATGCTTTTCAAAGACCTGTTTCCGGCATCCCTGTATGAGAAGGTAGATCCTGCTATTAAAGATGCCAGGGGCTACAATGCCGAAATTGGTTTCCGCGGCAGCTGGCTTTTTTTGCGTTGGGACATCACCGCCTTCCTGTTACAGTACAGAAACCGCTTCGGCACCTTGTCGTTAACTGACAATACAGGCAGTTTTTACACGTACAGAACAAACATCGGCAACTCGCTTACCAAAGGATTGGAAGTCTTTGCAGAAGCCGGTTTCCCGTTGGGTGAAAAGCTGGCATTGTCTATTTTTACTTCCACTTCATTTACCCATGCACGCTATACCAGCGCCATTGTAAAATCAGGAACCATCAATAAAGATATACGCGGCAATAAGGTGGAAAGTGCCCCGGATTTGATAACAAGAAACGGTGTTACACTGAAAATGGACAGGCTCAGTATTGCTGCGTTGTTCAGCTACACTGCCGCTACCTATGCGGATGCATTGAATACGGTGCAACCTGCTGCGGGTACAGGTGCAGTTGGCCTGGTGCCTTCGTACGGTTTGCTGGATATGAATGCAGGCCTGCGTTTATCAAAAATGCTGGAATTAAAACTCAGCGTCAGCAATATCTGCAACAGGCAATATTTTAGCAAGCGTCCCAGTTTTTATCCCGGCCCGGGCATCTGGCCTTCTGACGGCAGGAATTTCAGCGCATCAGTGATTATTAAATTGTAGGCCGGCCTTGACCTCCCCGCCTGACCGAAAATAGCGGTATACGGCAGAAAGTATCCATCATCCATCAGACGTGGACGTCAGATGGGAGTAGTGCGGAGCACCTGCAGCATCGTACCGTACAATACTTCTGCTCCCAATGCCAGGTCTTCATAGCTGGCATATTCCAAAGGGTTATGGCTGATGCCATCTTTGCAGCGAACAAAAATCATCCCGTAGTCGCACGCATAAGAAAGGGCCATCGCATCGTGAAAAGGACCGCTCATCAGCTCAGGAGCATCGAGCTGCAGTTTTTTACATTCCTGGCTGATAATGGCTTTGATCCAGTCTGCGCAGTACCGTGGTTCGTTATTGGTATCTTCTGAAATGGTATAGCTAAGCTGGTGTTTTTGGGTGATGGTAGCTATTTTATCCATCAGCTGCTTTTCATAGCGATGTCTCCTGTCCAGGTCAATATCGCGCAGGTCCACCGTAAAACTCACCTCTTCCGGTATAATATTCCGTGAGGCAGGGAAAACTTCCAGCGTGCCCACTGTGCCCACAGTAGGCGCGCCCTTTACCTGGGTGGCAATTTCATTAAGCGCCACAATAATTTCTGCGGCGCCCAGTAATGCATCCTTACGCATGGCCATGGGCACAGAGCCGGCATGGCCTGCCATGCCCCTGAGTTTCACCGTTAGCCATAGCGGTCCGGAAATGCCTGTTACAATGCCAATGGGTTTATTGCCTGTATCCAGTACAGGTCCCTGTTCAATATGTAATTCAAGAAAGCAAAATATACTGCCGGGTTTGTATTGGTCATCAGTAAATTTTGAAGGATCGCAACCAAAATCAAGCAATGCCTTTTCACGGGTAATGCCTTCTTTGTCTTTTCGCTGCAATTCACCTTCTTCCAGCTTACCCAGTATGCCTCTTGAACCGAACAGGCCTTTGTTAAAGCGCCAGCCTTCTTCATCTGCAAAGGAAATAACCTCGATGCTTCTTTCCGGTGTAATGCCCTGTTCTTTCAATGCGTTTACAGCTTCAATGGCGCAGAGTACACCGGCAACACCGTCGAACCTGCCGCCATAGGGCTGCGAGTCCAGGTGTGAACCCATCATTAACACAGGCAATGATTTATTTTTTCCTTCCAGCCGGCCAATCAGGTTGCCAAAATTATCAATATGCGTGTGCATGCCCGCCTGCCGCATCCAGCCGGCCGCCAGTTCAAATCCCTGTTTTTCCAATGCAGTATGTGCAGGACGGCAGGTGCCGGTTTCCCCAATTTTGCCGATAAGACTCATGGCTTCAAAATGCTGCTGTAATCTTTTTGCGTTGATATTCATGTTTTATAAATGGGTAAGGGTCTCACGTGCCCGTCTGGCCAATATTAACCGTCAGACCACAAGACGTCACACGGGTAAATATTCTTACAAAAGGTCATAATCCTCAATGATCATTCAGCGGCAAACCCCTGCGCTGGTATTCTTTCCAGTTAATGTATTCATCTCCTTTTCTCTGCTCTACCATGGTAATGCAATCATCAACCGGGCAGATTACCTTGCAGAGATTGCAGCCCACACATTCTGCCTCCTTAATGGTATAGGAATTATAAGGATTTCCGTAAGATAAATTGATCGACTGGTGCGATCCGTCTTCGCAGGCAATATAGCAGAGCCCGCAGTGAATGCATTTATCCTGGTTGATATTGGCGACTATATGGAAATTGATATCCAGCTCTTCCCAGCTCGTCACCGCACCCACCGACTTGCCCACAAAATCATCCAGGGTGGCAAAACCTTTTTCATCCATCCAGTTGTTCAATCCTTCACACATATCTTCCACAATGCGGAAGCCATACTTCATAGCGGCCGTGCATACCTGTACGCTAGACGCCCCCAGCAGCATAAATTCTACCGCGTCTTTCCAGTTGCTGATACCGCCGATGCCTGACACAGGTACTTTACGGGTGACCGCATTTTGTGCAATGGTCGTCAGCATTTTCAGGGCAATGGGTTTTACTGCCGGTCCGCAGTAACCGCCAAACGTTGTCTTGCCACTTACATTGTGATTGGGTACCAGGGTATCCAGGTCAACACCAGTTACCGACTGAATGGTGTTGATCAGTGAGAGGGCATGCGTACCTGCTTCAACTACGGCCTTGCCGGTGGGCACCACAGAATGTACATTGGGCGTTAGTTTAG
>JANPGT010000583.1:0-3450 GCA_031424135.1 Chitinophagaceae bacterium | reverse complement strand
GCAAATTGCGGCGTGGAAACAATCGCTTCTTCTTTACTCACCGGCGCAAACCTTGTCAGCAATACCAGCAAACCAAATACAGCCACCCCAATACAGATATAGGTAAATGCCTGTGTGTAAGAAATGTTTTTAGATTTAAATAAAAAGCCCACCAGCATGGCACCGATATTGCCACCCGCACCCACGATGCCCGCTACACTGCCAATGGCTTCTTTATTTACAAATGGAACGATGGAGTAGGTAGTACCGTTTGCCATTTTAAGAAACAGGGCAAACAGCAACATAGAAATAATGGCCATGGACAAATTACCCGATTTGGCAAAAAGCATGATACCAAAACCTTCTGCTACCAGGAATGCCGCCAGCAACAGACCCTTACCCTTCAAACCGTATACTTTACCTATTTTATCACTGAAAATACCACCCAGCGCACGGGCAAATAAATTCATAAACCCAAAAATACTGGCCAGCGCCCCGGCCATAATAATAGACGCCTTAAAATTGTCTACAAAGTAAATAGCGGCCACATTGTCTACCGTGATTTCTATGCCGAAACAGGCTGCATAGGCCAGCGCCAGCACCCATGTACGGTAGTCTTTCATGGCCAGCAGGAAGCTGCCTTTCTTTTTTTCTTTGCTGACCCTTTGTATGTCTGCATAGTTTCCCTGAGGGGTGTCTTTGGTGTACCTGTAATAGACAAACGCCATAATAAGGAGTATTACGCCCGGTACCACCATGGCATACCTCCAGGAATTGGCTTTGTCAACATAGCCCAGTGCTACAAAAGCTGCTGCTATCAACGGCATTACCAATTGTGTAACGCCACCGCCCAGGTTACCCCATCCACCAGCTACTGCATTGGCGGTGCCTACAATATTGGGTGCAAACATTACCGAAGTATGAAACTGCGTAATTACAAATGAAGCCCCAATAATACCAATCACCAGCCTGAACAGCAAAAAGCTCTCATAGCTGTTGGCCAGCCCGATGGTCATCACGGGTATGGCACCCAGCACCAGTAAAATGCTGTACGATAAGCGCGGCCCCAGGGTATCGCACATGCGCCCGATAAGCAGCCTGGCCAGGATGGTAGCAGATACGGAAGCAATGGTGATATTACCGATTTGAGATTTATCCAGGTGGAGCTGTTCGCGCACAATGGGCATTAACGGCGCAATACCAAACCATCCAAAAAAACAAAAGAAAAAGGTGAGCCAGGTAATATGGAAGGTTTTCATCTGTATTCCCTTGCCGGAAAAAATATTCAGTTTGGTTAAAGGCTGGTTCATTGCGGTGAATGTTTTGTTATTATAAAATGGAATTCGTTTGCATGGTGTTAATCAATATCATCAATTGAGAATTTGTCTATCAGCAGGTTCAGCAGTTTATCATGAATGTCCATGTAGGCCGCACTGTGCACGATGTCTTTTTTATTGCGCGGCCGCTGCAAAGGCACGTCCACAATTTCTTTAATAGTGGCGGCCGGCCCGTTGTTCATTACCACTACCCTGTCTGACAGGAAGATGGCTTCCTCTATGTCATGTGTTACCATTACTATGGTTTTTTCGCGGTGATCCAGGTTCCAGAGTTTCAGCAATTCCACATGCATACTGCTTTTGGTAAGGGCATCCAGTGCACCAAAAGGCTCATCCAGCAACAGCACGGAAGGGTTAATAGAAAACGCACGGGCAATGGCTACACGCTGTTTCATACCACCAGATAAATGACCGGGTAATTTGTCTTTGTGCTCCCAGAGATTTACCATTTTCAGGTTATTCTCCACCAGTTCCCTCTTTTCAGTGGCTGACTTACCCGGCATTACTGCATCTACTGCTTCGTAAATATTTTTATAGACGCTCATCCATGGCAATAAGGAGTAGTTTTGGAATACGATACCCCGGTCGGGCCCCGGTCGGGTTACTTTTTTGCCGTTGGCAAATACTTCCCCCTGCGTTGGCTTTACCATACCGCTGATGGTGCTCATCAAAGTAGATTTTCCACAACCGGAATGGCCTATCAGTGAAATAATTTCTCCTTTTTTTACGTTGAGGCTGATGTCTTTTACCGCCGTGTAAATACCTTTCGGCGTTTTAAAACTTACCGTAACATTATTAACTTCAATACTGTTAGGATTTAATGCCGGCGCCAGTATGCTGTCGGCAACTTCATTTATATTTTCAGCCAGCTGAGAGGCGGATATAATGTTGGATGTATTCATTTCAATTTAATTTTAAGTCAGTTTTTTAAAACATTGTGAACACATTATTTCAATACTTTCCCTTTTTGGGCCCGTACAGAAGAATAGAGAGAAACACAAAAAGGGGTTAGATAAGTAAGTACTATTCTCACTGTATTTCTTACTGTAAACCTTCCTTCTGCAAATACCTCATAGCTGTTTATCAGGTTCAGCATGCTTCCGATAATTACCGCTACCCAAAAAGCGGTTGTTATATTTTTCCAGTCCATAACTATACTTTTGGTGATTTACTATATTGCATAACTAAACCTGCTTTGCAGCCAGGTGAAACATTTATCCAGCAATACGCCCACCAGCCCGATGATGATGATAGCCACCAGGATTTTGGCTGTACTGCCGCCATTGAACCCTTCTTCCCATACAAAATAGCCGAGACCAATACCACCCGACAGCATTTCGCCTGCCACGATAACCATCCAGGCAACACCGATAGAGAGCCGCAAACCAGTGATAATATGCGGCAGCGTAAACGGCAACATAATTTTTGTAATATATTTCCAGGTGGAGAAGCCATAGGCCTTACCCACATTTTTATAATCCTGCGAAATAGAGGAAGCGCCAAAAGCGGTATTAATAACAGTAGGCCACAAAGCACAAATAAAAATCATGAAGATACTTGCCTGCGGGGAATCTTTAAAGATGGCCAGGCCCAGTGGGAACCAGGCCAGGGGTGATACAGGGCGCAGCAACTGCACGATGGGGTTAATAATATTCATGATGATTTTGTTGGTGCCCATGATTAAACCCAGTGGAATGGCTACCAGGCTACCCAAACCAAAACCAATACCCACGCGGGCAAGAGAGCTCAGCAGTTTTACGCCAATGCCTTTTGTATCAGGATCGTTCTGCATTGGATTTTGCAATACCTCCTTAAAAACTATCCAGGTCATTTTTGGAGAAGGAATTTCTTTTTTGGTAAGATGGGCAATCAGTTCCCAAATACCACCTATAAGTACCATACCAGCAATAAAATACAGTACCGACCATACTGTTTTTAAAGAGAAAATATTTTTCATGTTGTTTGCTTTTGGTGTTTTTAGGTTTGTTACCGCTTTGTTGTTTTCAGGTAAGCCGCCACGTTGTTCGGATCAAAAGAAACGTCATAGGTTGTCTTGAATGCCTGCATGTCCGGCTGAATGGGGACGCCCATCTCTTTGGCTACTTCTGCGAAGAGATCGTCCAGTATTAATTTT
>JANPGT010000582.1:0-5810 GCA_031424135.1 Chitinophagaceae bacterium | reverse complement strand
ATGGTAAAAAAGCCAGCCCGTGCGCACTGTGATGAGGTAAGTGATAAAGAGATAGATGATGTATGCCAGCGTATTCATGATGGGGGGATTTTATCATTCCGCTTTCGACACAACAAAACTAGTAAATGTTTTCATATTTTCAAATATTTCTGAAAATATTATTTTTTTTAGGTTAATTAAACCTTTGATTTTACTGCACTAGCGCAAACTCTTTTACCGGAACAATCCGCCTTTCACAAAGCGTTCACATTTTGACACTAAACCTTTGGCACCTGTCAGCGTCTATTCCAGTGTAAACGGTGCTGAAAAAAGCACTCCCCATAAAAAACAAAAACAACAGATTATGAAAACGTTATTTACACTATTAATGCCCCTGATGATTATTGCTACTTTTACCATCAGCAGCCATTTTTTTGCCAACGGAGAACATTTACTGTCAGCCGCATTTACACTGGTATGTTACAGCGCCACCAGTATGTGGGTCATGCTGCTCAGTTCAAAAAAATTAGTGTTGCGTTAATGCCGCAATATATCCCGGCGCTCTATATTTGTCAACAGCAATAGGTATTCATCCATCCAATGATACTTATTGCTGTTTTTCTTTGTTTAACACGAATTTGAAAACGAATTACACGAATTGCCGTAAGCGTCATAACGCTCTGACACGGTGGATTATCCGCTTAAATAGAATTGCTACCGCTCGCTCCATATCAGCTATCTTTGCGGCTTACATGGAAAAGACAAATTTTATAGATTATATCCGCATATTCTGCCGCAGTGGCCATGGCGGTGCAGGCAGTAAACACTTTATGCGTAACAAATTAACCGCCAAAGGAGGGCCCGACGGCGGTGACGGTGGGCGTGGTGCACATATTATCCTAAGAGGCAATAAAAACCTGTGGACATTGCTGCACCTGCGGTATTTTAAAAATGTTTTGGCAGAAGATGGCGAAAACGGCAGTAAAAACAATAGCAGCGGAAGAAGCGGAAAAGACATTATTATAGAAGTGCCGCTGGGTACCGTGGCCAGGGACGAAGCAACAGGTGTACAGCAGATAGAGATTTTAGAACACGGCCAGGAAGTAGTATGGCTGAAAGGCGGACGCGGTGGACTGGGCAATGGCAATTTTGCCACTGCTACCAACCAGGCACCGGAGCATTCGCAACCGGGCGAACCGGGTGAAGAAGCCTGGAAAGTGGTGGAGCTGAAAGTGCTGGCAGATGTTGGCCTGGTAGGTTTTCCCAATGCCGGTAAATCGACCCTGCTTTCTTCTGTTACAGCTGCTACGCCCAAAATTGCCAATTATGCATTCACTACCCTGGCACCCCAGCTGGGTATTGTGGCTTACCGCGATGGCCTCAGTTTCTGCATGGCAGATCTGCCGGGTATCATTGAGGGCGCTGCAGAAGGAAAGGGTCTCGGCCACCGGTTTTTACGCCATATTGAACGCAATCCTGTTTTGCTGTTCCTGCTGCCCGCAGACAGCAACGACCATAAAAAAGAATTCGAAATACTGATAAACGAGTTGAGAGAATACAACCCGGAATTGCTGCACAAACAATTTGTAATTGCTGTCAGTAAAAGCGATATGCTGGACGATGAATTGAAAGCTGCCATTGAAAAAGATCTGCCGGAAAACATTCCCCATGTGTTTATTTCTTCTGTTACCCAGCAGGGATTGCAGGAGCTGAAAGATCTGTTGTGGAAAGTGCTGAACCAGTAATTGGTGGTGGGTTTTGGTAAATGATGTAACTTAATAGCACCCTTTTAACATACCAAAACCTTCTCTATGGCACCGCTGACTGATCAACCACGGCTGTTTCAATGGATTTTAAAACTATTGAAGTTTCTTTCCAACCTGCTGAAATCAATTTGGCTTTTTTTCCCCGGGATACTTTTTATTTTTCTCACTTTTGCCTGTTTTATTACACTTGGGCAGGGAAAAGACATAATTATATCGTTCACTGAGAATACGCGTAAAGGACCGGGCGCCAATATTATACTGATAAACC
Organism: Chitinophagaceae bacterium; assembly: GCA_031424135.1. Lineage (GTDB taxonomy): Bacteria > Bacteroidota > Bacteroidia > Chitinophagales > Chitinophagaceae > JACMLD01. Next base: position 3,797 of record JANPGT010000582.1, on the reverse strand, counting down.
TGCTGATTAAGTTTACTCTTTTTATCGCCATTGCTTTCTGGGCTTATGTAAGCTGGTATTCCTCGCGTATTGTCGCCTACGCCAAACTTTACCGGCAAAAAACATATGCCAGCCAGTTTAAACCAGCCCTGCCGGAAAAAGATTTTGGAACCGTTTATGAACTACAAAAGCTTTTCCTGGATAGTTTTCCCCGGTTGGTGGGTTATGCCTGTTTCATCATTATCTTATTTGCTGTCGCCAACGTTATCTTTCCCGGTTCCTGGGTAATAGACCAACCTATACCCTGCCTGGCGGGTTTATTACTGATCATTGGGATAATTGACAAAAGGTTGATTCGCTTTACTGACAACGAGGACAGCAGCAAACGACTTCGCCGCTGGTTCAATATGGTGGGTATTGGTTTCCTGGTACTGCTGGTACTGCTGCAGCTGACCGGTCTGCTGAATAAGCCAGCGGTATTATTCTGGATGATCATCCTGCTAATGATCATTTACATGCTGTACATTAACCTGCGCAGAAAAATAGTAGACGAAGACGCCGTTAAAAAACTGGCAGCAATAGCCGGCAAAGAGACGGGCATTACCGGGCTGCTGAAGCGGGTAATGGCCTTTATTCACCTTGAACCCAAAGAGATTGGCTATTATTTATGGTTTAATATTATCTGCGGTATAGGATTGCTGGCCTACTTACTGGCCATTTATTTCTTTACAATATCAGTTGCTTTCGGTCCGCTGCCACTGGTATTGCTGGCTTTTTCGGTATTGCTGGGCTTTGGCAACATGATTACCGTTTTGTCTGTAAAAACAGGCATCAACCTGCATTTTATCATCTTTATAATGGCGGCTATCTTTGCCAATCCCGAAAATCACTATGTGCGTACAGCACCCCTGCATACAAGAAATATATCCCCCAACATTTTTAAAAACCGGCAAAACATACAGGAGTATTTTAATGCATGGGTCAGTCATCATAACGCCATAGACAGTGTGAATGAATACCCGGTATATTTTGTGCTGGGCAATGGAGGCGCTTCGCGTTCGGCTTATTGGGTAGCCTCTGTATTGGGAAAGCTGGAAGACAAATCAATCCGCAGCGGTAAAGAACGGTTTTCTGAACATGTATTTTGCCTGTCGGGAACCTCTGGCGGTGGCGTGGGTGCAGCTGCTTTCTACGCGTTGCTGAAATATGCAGATAGGAAAGACAGTACCACCGGTTTTGAAACAGCTGCAAAAAATTACCTGCGCCAGGATTTTCTTACTTATACGCTGGCAAGAATGCTGGGTTCTAATTACTTTAATTATATACCAGTGCTGAACTGGCTTGTACCCAACCCGGACCGTGTGCATGCGCTGGAAACAGCTTTTGAAAAGGCGGATGATAATCAACATTACAAACTGCATTTCGACAGTACTTATTTTGATCAGTGCATCACACAGAAAAATACTTATGACGGAATGCCCATACTTTGTATTAATACCACCCGCGTACAGGATGGTAATCCCGGCGTAGTGAGCAGTATACAACTGGACCCCAAACTTTTCGACCGGCGTGTAGATGTAGTAAATCTCTTAAGACCTGATACTAGTTTGCGATTGAGTACCGCGGCCATCCTGGGTGCCCGTTTTCCGTACATGAGTCCTGCGGGAAGAATTGATCAGCCCACCCATAAAAGAGGCAGTGCTGCAGATAAAAAAGACAGTACCATTTCTCATTTTTTTGTAGATGGGGGTTACTTCGATAATTCAGGCGCCGGCATTGTGCAGGAGATGATTCGTGCCATCATCAAAATATCAGATACTACCCGCGATGCCCTGCTGCGCCAGCGCATGAAAAAAATAAAGATTGTTGTATTGCATATTACCAATAGCCCCCAGGGCGATGCCCGCATAAAACCCGTAACACCTTTTAAAAATGATTTAATCTCTCCGCTGCTTACCGTGCTGGGTGCTTACGATATGCAAACTACGGTGAACGATATGCGCCTGCTTAATTATACAGCCGATGTGGACCAGCGGCCAGATTCTGTGTGTATCAACAAGGCACTCTATTACCCCATTCACCTGTACAGCGACCCCACAGAACCCGGCGATAAATCTGTTGGTCCCTATGCTATGAACTGGTTTATTTCTGACAGTGTAAGGAACCAGATGGACAGGCGGCTTATCATTCAACCCAAATTAAAACGGATGCTGGCGGGGCAATAGTTTGTGGTGGACAAGCGTCATTTAAATAGTAGCACTTACCCCTGCGCAGCTACGATACACTTCCCTCTTTGCATCGCAGAGAGGGGGCACGCCCTGGCGTCACGGGGTGAGTTCTGCTGTTCAAAAGGTATTGATTCAGCAAGTGCGTAGTTTTCTGCAGTTGTATTTGAGTAATCTTGCATCACCACGCCCCTCCAAAGCATCACGTTATAATGCTTTGTTAATCGTTACTGCTTCGCCCTTATTGCTCTTTTTCTCCTTTCTCCTCTTAGCCAAATTCAGTAGGTTTGTTTCCATAAAACAAAAGGCGGTATGAAGAAGTATTTTATAATGGTGATGGTATTGATGGGGCTTGCTTTTAAGTCGGTGGCAGACGAGGGCATGTGGCTGCCATTGCTGCTGGGTCAGCAGGTATACAACGATATGGTAAAGCGCGGCCTCAAGCTTACCAAAGAACAGCTCTATAGTATTAATAAAGCATCTGTAAAAGACGGTATTATTATTTTCGGTGGTGGCTGTACAGGCGGAATGGTGAGTGCCGAAGGACTGGTTTTTACCAATCATCATTGCGGGTATGATGCTATAGCCAACGCGAGCACGGTAGACCATAATTACCTTAAAGATGGCTTTTATGCCAAAACCAAACAGGAGGAAATTCCTTCTAATCTTACTGTGCAATTTTTATTGAAGATAGACGATGTTACCAGGGAAGTAGATTCTTTGCTGGCGGGTACAACAGGCTTGGAACGCAGCCAGAAACAATCAGAGCTGATGGCGGTAATCAGTAAACGATATGCTGACCCTGCACAAAGCATTGAAGCCAGGGTGAGTCCACTATTTAAAGCCAACCAGTTCCTGGTTTTTGTATACCAGCGTTATAGCGATGTGCGGTTGGTAGGTGCACCCGCCGAAAGCATCGGTAAATTTGGTGGCGATACGGATAACTGGGAATGGCCAAGGCAAACCGGGGACTTTTCTGTATTCCGCGTATACATGAGCAAGGAGGGAAAGCCCGCTGCTTATGCTGCAGATAATATTCCTCTAAAACCGAAATATATATTGCCGGTTTCCCTCAAAGGTTACAAAGAGGGCGATTACACTATGCTGTACGGTTATCCCGGCAGTACCAACCGTTATGAGACTTCTTATGGAGTAAAATTGAAAACAGGTATCAGCAACCCGGCAGTGGTAGACCTGCGCGACATGCGGCTAAAAGCTATGTTAGCTGAAATGAAAAAAACGCCGGCTACCAGATTGCAGCTGGCAGCATCCTATGCATCCATTGCCAACTACTGGAAGTTTTTTGACGGCGAAAGCAAGCAGCTGTTGAAATACGATATCTATGACAAAAAGAAAACAGCAGAAGCGGTGTTCCAGCAATGGGCCAATGGCAAACCGGAATATGAGCACATAATGAGTGATTGGGAAAAGGCCTATAAAGCCTGGACACCGTTCAGCAAACACAGAATGTTTATCAACGAAGGTATTTTGGGATCACCCCTGCTGGCTTACGCAGCCACATTGTTGCAGGTAGAAGCCGCCATGGTGAAACAGGGATCCAATTCAACCGATATAAAAAAAGCCATAGAGGCG
>JANPGT010000581.1:0-15594 GCA_031424135.1 Chitinophagaceae bacterium | reverse complement strand
GGAGAATACACCAATTTTGTGAAAACCGGCCTTACCTACTGGTTCCTGCCGGTGGGTAAAAGGGAAATACCCTCCTCTTTTTATGCCGGGGCATCTTATTTACGCGGCCTTACCCGTGATTACAAAGACAAAAATGCTGCAGCCGTTGAAGCCGGCTTCCGCTGGATGATCTGGAAAGGACTTAACCTGCGCATCGGCGTTATTGGGGTAATGGCAAATGGCCAGGATCTGAAAATCAATCCCACCCCCGGCATCAGTTATTCTATCAAACTCTAATCATCATTATCATGCAAGCGCAAAAAAATATCGGCCTGTTATTGATTGCAGGCGCCATAGGTGTATTCATCCCGTATACAATTCTTACCATCATATTTGAATATCCGCTGATCCTGCGCCAGGATCCCGGCACCGTGCTCACCCGCTTTCATCAAGGAGGCAGCAGGCTGATATTTACCTGGTGGGCATTCGCCCTGCTGGGGCTGCCATTGCTGATTGCTTATACAAAAATTGGCCAGCAACTGGAACATCGCCTGGGCTTTGTTAAATGGGCCACCAACCTGGGAGTTATTTCCGGCATCATACAGATTATTGGGTTGCTGAGATGGGTATTTGTGGTGCCGGTAATTGCCGGCAATTATGTGACTGCCACCAACCCGGTATCCAAAGAAATCGCCGTAAGCACTTTCCAGGTAATTCACCAATTGGGGGGTGTATTACTGGGCGAACATCTTGGTCAGTTATTTACCATTGCCTGGACCCTCCTGATCTCTTACGCCTTTATCAAACTTCAGCTTTTTCCAAAATGGATAAGCTGGCTGGGCATCGTATCTTCTCTTATTTACCTGGCGGCGCAGGCTGACCTGTTTGCTACCATAATTCCAGGTTTTCCGGTTTGGGATTTGGCAGGTCTTATCGGAAGCACGCTCTGGCTGCTGTGGCTGCTGATTGTAGGTGTCTACTTTTTACGGACAAAAAAATTACTGTAATTGCCTGCGGCGAGGGCTGTTAATGAATCAAGTAGGCTGGTGCAAAAAATTGTTGGCGATGCCCGGGTGATAATTGGCTGGTTGTGGTATACACAAATGACTAATTTTATGAAAGCTGGTAAATTTGTGATCAGCTACAAAGCAGGCGCGGAAATCCAGGCCGCGGCTGAAAACAATTTTCAGCAATAAATAATAAGCATCACCACCATGCAGATTTTACCCACTCAAGAAATATCGCATGTTGTAAAACACTATCTATTCCTTGAAAGTGCTGCCATTACTGCAGGACAGATCCGTTTATTTGCTGATGGACATACGGGCATTGTTTTCTCCCTGGAAAAACAGCTGATGGCCGGTATTAACACCAATGGTTTACCAGTCTTTTTACCCGAAAGCTTTTTATACGGCCAGGTAAACAGTCACAAAGATATTTTTACACATGCAGGGCTTGCCATCATTATAGTTGTATTGCAACCAGCGGGTGCTACCCTGTTAACCGGCATACCCGCCCAGCATTTAAAGGAACATATTATAGATGCGGTAGACCTGTTGGGCGATGAGGCGGCTGCCTTGCAGGAGCATTTGAGCGCGGTATCATTCATTACCCAAAAATGCCTGCTGCTGAACACCTGCTTTACCAAATTACTGGCTAAACGCCGGCACCAGGAGCAATGGTTGATAGACGCTTCTCTGCAATTTATCAATGCAGGCAAAGGATTGCATTCAATAACGCAACTGGTAAAACATACCGGGTACACAGAAAGGCACCTGGACAGGAAATTTAATGAGTGGGTGGGGCTTTCACCAAAAGCATACAGCAATATTGTGCAATTGCATTGCTTTCTGAGACTGCTGAAAAATGCCGCTGCCGGTACCGGGTACACCGCCCTGGCTTACGAAGCCGGTTATGCAGATCAATCGCACTTAATAAAATCATTTAAAAAAATTACGGGTATCACACCTTCTGCCTATTCAAAACAAACGCAGAAACTGGCAGTTAATGTCATACGCCCGCTTGTGGCAGGCGCCAGCTAATGCCCAATGTCTGTTTTGTACAATTTAGCAGCCGGCCCATTGGTTATTTTTACACTCTATAAAACACTTAACTATGGAGCAGTTAAAAATTGCCTCGGCCCAGTTTGAGCACAGAAGTGGCGATAAAGACTATAATTTTTCTGTGATTGAAAAACTTGCCGGCGAAGCCGTAAAGGCAGGCGCCCGGGTGATTGCCTTTCACGAATGTTCCATTACCGGTTACTCCTTTGCCCGGCACCTGTCGAAAGAGCAAATGCTTGATCTTGCTGAATTCATCCCGCAGGGAGACAGTGTGCAACGGTTGACCCAAGTTTCTAAAAAACTGGGTATTGCAATAATGGCAGGGCTTTTTGAAAAAGACGAAAATGATAACCTGTTCAAAGCTTATGTATGTACCGATAAAAATGGTTCAGTTACCAAATACCGGAAACTGCATCCATTTATTCACCCCGGCATTATGCCCGGTAACGCCTACTGCGTTTTTGATATTGATGGATGGAAATGCGGCATCTTAATTTGCTACGACAATAACATCATTGAAAACGTAAGGGCCACGGCCCTGCTGGGTGCTGAAATTATTTTTATGCCGCACGTTACCATGTGTACACCTTCTACCAGGCCGGGCGCTGGCTTTGTAGACCCTGCGCTATGGAAAAACCGGGAAGCAGACCCGACTTCGCTGAGGCTTGAATTTGACGGCATGAAGGGTAGATCCTGGCTGATGAAATGGCTACCCGCAAGGGCCTACGACAATGGCGTGTACGCCGTGTTCTCCAATGCCATTGGTATGGATGATGATCAACTGAAGAATGGTTGTTCTATGATCATTGATCCCTTTGGGGACATACTTGCTGAATGCCGCAGTTTTGAGGACAGCTTTGTAACCAGTACGCTTACCCGTGAAAAATTGAAGCAGGCAGGCGGTCATCGCTATATAAAAGCAAGAAGGCCGGATTTATACCGCGCTATTATTGGACAGCCCCACCAGCCGGAGCAAAAAGTGGTTTGGTTGCATACAGATAATAAGTAATAAACGGGAGGAAAATTATGAACAATGATATAACCCAGCGACAAACCCGCTTTTTGATGGTTAAATTGCCGAAATTTATCATGAATGTATTGTTTGCGCTGCAGCAGCCACCTATTCCCATAAAGAGTTTTACAGACGACAAGGCTGCCAAAGCCTGGCTGCAGCAATTTCTCTGACAGTTCTCCCGTTGCAGCCGGCTTAATAACTTTTTAATCTTCGCATAGTCATTTGCAACGCAATTGAGCCAGCGCGTTGTACCAGAAATAAAAATCTTTTTTAGACAGACGGTGAACGTTTTTGCCGGTTTAGGGTTATTTTCCATCCCTAAAACTAACACCGCATGAGAAATTTTTTACTCCTGTTGATGCTGCTGGCATTTACAGTGACCCTTCCTGCACAACAATCACCTGCCATAAAAGCCAACTACCAGCTGGCGGCCAGGTTCTCTCCCAAAAAACAGGACAAACTGCTTTTCTCTACCATTGTGGATGCGCATTGGCTGAAAAAGGGCAACCGCTTCTGGTATAGTTATGAAACTACAGAAGGCAAAAAGTGGTATATCGTAGATCCCGTGAAAGCTGAAAAGCGTTTGATGTTTGACAACGCCAAACTGGCTGCTGAATTAACCAGGATTATCAAAGACGCTTCCGACGCCCAACACCTGCTGATTGATTCTATCCGCTTTGTAAAAGATGAGCGCAGCATTCAGTTTGAATTCAAGAGCACTGAAGAAGTGGAGAAAAAAGACTCTACAGTTAAAAAAGACTCTACTGCTAAAAAAGGTGCGCCGGTAAAAGAAAGGAAGACTTATTATTTTGAATACAATCTGGACACAGGCGTATTAACCGAATTAACGGATTATAAAAAACCAAAAAGAAAACCACTGTGGGCTTCCATCGCGCCCGATAGCCAGACGGTGGTATATGCCAAAAATTTTAACCTGTACTATATGGACAGGGCCAATTATGAAAAGGCGCTGAAGAATGAAGACGATACGACCATTGTAGAGAAGAAACTGACCACCGACGGAATAGAATATTTTTCCTATGGTGACTCTTTCAATGAGACGAATGTTGAAAGAGAGAAAAATAAGAACAAAAGAAAAGCAGCTTTCATCTACTGGTCGCCCGACGCCAAACATTTTGTGATGGCGAAGACCGACCAGCGCAAAGTAAAAGACCTCTGGGTCATCAACAGTATTGCCGAACCGCGCCCAACATTGGAAACTTATAAATACCAGATGCCGGGTGAAAAAGAGGCGCCTGAAGATCACCTGATTTTATTTGATATGCTGGCCAAAACCCAGAAAGAGATCAACGTCTCAATGTTTAAAGATGAAGACCTCGCCATTTGGTCGGCCACCGCGCTGCCCAGTGCAAGAGACAACGACTGGCGTACCCTGTTATGGCTGGGCAACAATGATAAATTTTATTTAACCCGTACCAGCCGCGATCTGAAAAAAGTAGATGTGCTGATGATTACTGTTGCTTCGGCAGAAGTTAAGCCCCTGATCCAGGAGCGCCTGAACACCTATGTAGAAACAAGAAAGCTGGGTTTGGTAAATGCCGGCAAAGAATTGATTCAATGGAGTGAAAGAGACGGCTGGGCACATTTCTACCTGTATGATGAAAATGGCAAACTGAAAAATCAGATCACCTCCGGTGCCTTTCATTGCGAAGACATTGCAGGTATTGATGATACAAAAAGAATATTATATTTCTCTGCCAACGGAAAAGAAGGCAATGAAGATCCTTACTACCTGCACCTGTATAAAATTAATTTTGATGGCAGCGGCATGAAACTGCTGAATCCCGGTGAATTTGAACATGGCATGAGTATAGATGACAACAAGGAATTTTTTGTTGATAATTATTCAAGGGTAAACACCGTTCCAAGATCCGCATTGTACAACGTGGACGGTAAGAAAATACTGGACCTGGAAACAACCGATGTTTCTTCTTTAATGGCGGCCGGCTACAAATTTCCGCAGATATTTAAAGTGAAGGCCGATGATGGCATCACCGATTTATATGGTGTTATGTACAAGCCCTATGATTTTGACAGTACCAAAAAGTACCCGGTAGTAGAATATGTATATCCGGGGCCGCAAACAGAAGCTGTGAACAAAGCTTTTGCCAGGGCTGCCGACAGAACAGACCGGCTGGCACAAGTTGGTTTAATTGTAGTAACCGTGGGCAACCGTGGCGGTAACCCCAGCAGATCAAAATGGTACCACAGTTATGGCTATGGTAATTTAAGAGACTATGGCCTGGCCGACAAGAAAGCTGCCATTGAGCAACTGTCAGATCGTTATTCTTATATTGATATTAACAGGGTAGGTATTCATGGCCACTCTGGTGGTGGATTTATGTCAACCGCCGCCATATTGGTATATCCAGATTTTTTTAAAGTAGCTGTTTCTTCTTCAGGCAATCATGATAACAGTATTTACAACCGCTGGTGGAGTGAGAAGCACCATGGTGTGAAAGAAACCATTGGCGAAAAAGGTGATACCAGTTTTGTGTACAACATAGAAAAAAACCAGGACCTTGCTAAAAACCTGAAAGGCCATTTAATGTTGACTACCGGTGATATTGATAATAATGTGAGTCCTGCCAATACCATCCGCGTAGTAAATGCGCTGGTAAGAGCCAACAAGCGTTTTGATTTAATGGTGTTACCTGGTCAGCGCCATGGTTACTCAGACATGCAGGAATATTTTTTCTGGGGGTTGGCAGATTATTACAGCAAATGGCTGCTGGGCGATTTTTCGCAGCCGGTAGACATTATGGAAATGAACAGGGAGATAGAGCAGGGTGGTAATAAGAGAAGATAACCAGTATTAAAAGTAAAAAAAGATAAACCCATGCAAGCGCTGCATGGGTTTATCTTTTTACTGGCAGTATGAAGCAAAAACATATCCCATTTCAGAAAGCATTTAAAAATACCACTAAATGGTTATTGCCATTAGTAATTGGCTGCACTACCTTTAATTTTATAATTGCTACGGACAGTTTTTTGCCGTGTAATTAATACCCCCGCCTGTCCCGTATTCCTGCTCAGTTTAGTATCAAATTAAAAGTGTTGCCTCATCTGACAGAAGAGGCGGTTGCCATGTATTTTCAAATCAAGAAAAGCTGTTGTAAAAATTCACCCTATAAATGATTTCAAATATTGCCAGGCGCCATCTTGCCAAAATAATTCCTCATCACAAAAAAAGAAAAATGAAACGTTTACCATCATTGTTGAAACTGCTTTTTGCAGCAGTTTTTCTCTCTGCCACAGCCAGCCAACTCTATGCGCAGGAAACCTACAAGCCGGGTGCTACCGGCAGCGTACAGGAACTTACGCTTGTACTTCCCATGAGTAAGACCGCACAAAAAATAAGTGCCGAAATTATTGACGGTCTGCTGATCTATGAAGGCGATATTATACTGGGGGCTGTAGCAGATACCGGCCTGCAAAAATCTGTGGCCATTACCGGTGCCTCTTACCGCTGGCCCAACTCAATTATTTATTATGTACTTCCCGCCAACCATCCAAAGAAGGCAGATATACAATGGGCCATTGCACATGTGCAGGCAAGCACCAATCTCTGTCTTGTTGCCAGAACCAACCAGACTGATTATATACAGTTTGTAGACGCCTCCGGCTGCTCTTCCAGTGTTGGAAGGCAGGGTGGAAAACAAAATGTAAACATCGGCGCCTGTTCAAAGGGTAGTATTGCGCACGAGATTTTACACTCAGCGGGACTCTGGCACGAGCAGAGCCGCGAAGACAGGGATAATTATATCACTATTAACTGGAACAATATTGAGGCGGGCAAAGAACATAACTTCAACAAGCATGTTGCCGATGGTACCGATATTGGCACTTATGATTATGGATCAATTATGCATTATGGCAAAGGTGGCTTTTCTAAAAATGGCAGCAATACCATCGACATAAAAATACCCCCCGGCACTGCTGCCACTACAATAGGCCAGCGCGACGGCATGAGTGCCAAAGACAAAGCCGGTATTAACTCCCTGTATGGTATGGGCCCCTGCAAAGAAGATTGTATTAGCTTCAGCACTGTTGGTGTTAAAGTAGTGCAAAGCGGAAGCATCTGGAAAGTGGTATCCGGTAACCAATCATTGTTTGCAGCACCTTCCAAAGCCGAAGCAGATAAGATTGTAAGCATTATAAAAAAATACAGCCTCAATAAAACTTGCTTTGTGGGCAGGCCAGATCCCTCTTTCCAATACTTGCTGAAAGGAACACTTTCACCGGTAGGTGTAATGGCTGGTGAAGATTGCCTGGGTTTTAACCCCGCAAATCTTATCATCAAGCAGGAAGGCAGCACCTACCTCATGACAGATGGCAATTCACGTATGTTTGTTTTTCCTAATAAAGCAGAAGCCGACCAGGCGCTTGCCATGATTAAAAAATACGGATTTACAAAAACCTGCTATGTAGGCCGACCCGACCCTTCTTTGCAGTATATGAGAAAGTAGTCAATTCAGCTATAACAAGCGCCACAGTCTCCGGGCTGCGGTGCTTGTTATTGTTTATAAATAATTAACCGCCCATGCTTTCGCATTTCATTTTCCAGTTGTACACATTTTTCCTGCTTCTTATTCCGGGGGGTGAAAGCCACATGACTAAGCAATCACCACTGGTGACACTTCGTATTGATCATTACCAGCGGCCTTGTGCAGGAGTAGATATCCAGCTATGTTTATGGGTGTCAAAAAATGGCGCCGCTCCCGAATATTTTTTTGACGCCATTGAAGGGTTTGATTACAAATGGGGTTACACTTATGAAATCACTGCAGAACAAAAGACTGCCTCCAGGCCGGCGGCGGATGGTTCCTCTATCATCTACAGGTTAAAGAAGATTATAAAAAAAGAAAAATTTCCTGCAGACAGCTGTTTTGCACTGCCCCTTACATTAAATGGTAAGCCGCTTATTAAAATCATCGGTGAACAATGCAGCTATGCGGGCATCATACCTGTTTACCGCACTGTGTTTTCCTTTACAGCGCTGCAGTCTGCCAGGTTCGGTGTGTTCAGGCACCGCCCCGATGGCAAGGGGATTGTATTGGTAAACCTTCACTAAAAAAAATAAAGTATTATCAATAAAGCCGACTGTTGATTTCAAAAACTATGGTCGCTTTTACTTTGGTGTTGTACCGTATGGGTATTCAGCAGTATCTTCCGCAGTGAACTTGCTTTTAAACCCAAATGCAAAAGGCGTTTCTCCATTCGCCCGCAGGTAAGTCAGTCTTTCTGTGGCGTTGGCCACTGTGGGCCAGCACAAGGCAGGCACATACCAGAGCGCCATGTGCATTTCCGGCATTTTCTCAAACCATTCTTTTCTGCGTTTAAATATTTCTACATGTGCTGACTGATAAACAAATTGAAATAGCGATGCGGTATCTTTCCAAACCGAAAGGTTTACAATCAGGAAATCGTCATCAAATATTTTAATGGAAGTGGCATTGTTATTATCCTCTTTTAACCTCCATTTAAAACCTTCGCTGTTTTCTGCAAGCGTATTTATCCTGTCTAAATTGGCCACAAAATCAGCCATCACGGGACTGTCAATGGGCGCTATCGTTCTTGCAATATTTACCTGGGCAAGGCAAAACTCCATATTGGATCAATTTTAGTAAAATTAAATATTGCCGCAAGATGAAACAAGAGGTCACCAAAAGTTTACTGGTAAAAAAAACCAGCTGCCACTATCAACCATCAATGCACTGCGATTGCCACGCTAAAATTATTTGCCACCAAATGGAAGCCCTGCATACTCTGTTACCTGGCAGAAAAACCAATGCGGTACATTCAGCTGTTCCGGATAATTCCCAATATGAGCAGGAAAATGTTTTCAAAACATTTAAGTGAGCTTGAAGGGGTGCAACTGATTACAAAAATACAGTACGATAGTAAATTACAAAAAGTTGAATACTGTTTATCTGCCAAAGGAAAAACGCTGATGCCGATCATAGTTCAATTGCAGGACTGCGGTTAAAAAATATGGAAAATACAGTATCTATTGAAAAGATGCTGGCAGCTACAATGAATTAAATGTAGAAGACGGGAGATAGTGCTTGAAATATTTTTCTCTTGTTTTCTTCCCGGGGTTATCGCAGCTTTAAACCTGGGACGGACATTTCAATTAATAACTAATCTGATACCAAAGGCTAACACGCCCCTTCAGGGGATGGGGGTTAAAAGGAAAGCCCCGGTGTAGAGACATCGGGACTTCTTGGTTAAGGCTCTGATTAGTAGCTATTTTGAATTAGGTTATTTTCTTGATCAAAGATAACTGCTGAAACCAACTATTCCAACATTTTGCCATACCCTAAAGCGGGTATTTTTGTTACAATTCTGCTAATGCCTTCATTTCATTGTCTACAAATTGCATCAATTGGTTGATGTTGTCACCACTGAAATTAAACTTCAGGCCAGCTGCTTCATAGAGTCTTGGTAAGGTAGCAGTTCCACCAAGGCTCAGCGCTCTGGAGTAATTGTCCAACGCTGCTTCCTTATTCTGCTTGAATTGCTTCCACAAACCAATGGCACCCAGTTGTGCAATGCCGTACTCAATATAATAAAACGGCACTTCAAACAGGTGCAGTTGGCGCTGCCAGCTGATGCTGCGGTAATTCTCTAATCCGCTAAAGTCTATCACTTTACTTGAAAACTCGTCCAGTATTTCAGTCCAGCGTACAGAACGCTGCTCCAGGGTATGGTTGGGGTTTTCGTATACCCAGTGCTGAAATTTATCAACCGTAGCTATCCAGGGGAAAATGGTAATCACTCTTTCCAACTGGTGCTCCTTTGCGCGTTTCAGCTCATCCTTGCTGTCAAAATACACATCCCAGTAGTCCATGCTGAAAAGCTCCATAGCCATGCTGGCCACTTCCGCAATTTCCATGGGGTATTCTTTGAAAGAACTCAGTTCCAGCGGATGTGCCAAAAACGAATGTACGGCATGGCCACCTTCGTGTACCATAGTGGTTACATCGCTCATCTGGCCGGCAGCATTCATAAATATAAAGGGGGCGCCGGTTTCTGCCAGCGGGCAGTTGTAACCACCCGGTGCTTTTCCTTTGCGGCTTTCCAGGTCGAACCGTTGCATCTCATTCATTTTCCGCAAACAATCTGCAAAAAAAGGCCTTATTTTTTCAAAGCAGGCGATACTTTTTTCCAGTAGCTCCCCGCTTGTCTTAAAAGGACGCAGAGGCGCGGTTCCTTCTGGTTCTGCTTCAAGATCCCAGGGACGCAGGCTGTCTACGCCCAGCTTTTTCTTTTTTGCTTCGTAAATTTTATCGGCCAGGGGTAAAATGTATTTTTTCACTGAGTCGTGAAACTGAAAGCAATCTTCCTTGCTGTAATCGAAACGGCCCAGGTCGGCAAATTTGTAGTCGCGATAGTTTTCAAAGCCAGCATTCAGGGCAACTTCCTGGCGTTTTTCCACCAATTGGCTATACAATGTGTTCAGCGTATCCCTGTCTGTAAGTCTTCTTTCATTTATTTTACGGTAAACAGACTCACGCAGTTGGCGGTCGTGGCTTTCCAAAAATTTGGCTGCCTGCTGCAGGGTATATTCCTTACCCTCTACCTCAATGGTCATTTTGCCTGAGATAACACCAAACTGTTGCCCCATTACGCTCAGCTCAGATAGTATAGGAATATTGATTTCCCTGAATAAGTCGATGCTTTTTTTAATACTGCGCAGGTAGGTAAAATATTTTTTCTGATCCAGTTCTGCGGTAAACGGGCAGTTTACAAGTTTACGGTTCAGCTTATCTGCATATGGCTGAATTTTTGGCTGAATCTGGGTAACAAAGAAAACAAAAGCTTCTTCCAGTGATTTGTTCTCTGTATCACAAGTCATTTTTATTTGTCTCCAGCAGGCGTCTTCGCTGATCACCGATTCAATTTCGCTGGAGTCTTTCAGCCATTTTTCCAGGTCGGCTTTTGACCGGATAGGCCTGTCCAGTAATTGCTGAAAATAAGGTTCCAGTCCTTCCCAGTTGGTCACCACAAAATTGTTGGGTAAGAATGTCCGGGGAAGCGCTTGTATATCCGCACTTGCTTGTATCATAGAATTGTTTTAAAAAACTACAGGCTACTGCTTCAGGTAGAATGATTGCCTTACTGCAGGTAGCCTGTACTATATAAATGCCTTTTTTATTTCTTCTTGGCAGCGGCCTTTTTCTTGGGCGCTTCTTCTTCTGCAGCAGCGGCTTTGCCTGCTTTTGCAGGGGCAGCCTTGGGTGCTTTAGCAGCAGGTTTTGCAGGCTTTTCAACAGCTTCTTCTGCAGCTGCTTTCTTTGGGGCAGCTTTTTTCTTAGGTGCTTCCTCTTCTGCAGCTGCGGCAGTCTTAGCTTTTGCAGCTGGCTTTTCCTTTACCGGTTCCGGCGCCTTTTCTACTTCAACAGCTTCTTCTTCGGCCGGTGGCTCAGACAGCTTAATTTCTACTTTATTTTTCTGCAGCACTTCATACCATTTGATGATCTTCTTCATATCGCTGGTATATACCCTTTCAAAATCCAGATCGGGGTAAGCGCCTTCAAAATATTTCTTAATGGCGGCATTGTCCTTTGTATCGGGCAAAGTCAGTCCGCTTTTCTGCATCGCCTGTAATATGTCTACCAGGTTTACATTATCTCTTACAGTATAAATTTCTATACTTTCCAGGTGAGAAAAATTATGAATACGGCTGGATACAAACTTGGTGGTTTTATCATCCAGTGAGCGTACAATAGCGCCGTCGTTTTTACTGCTGATTAGCTCGTGCAGGCCAGGCAAACCAGAAACGGCTATAATTTTACTATACTCCATACAATGTTATTTTTTAAAGGACGTGCAAGATACAGGAAAACCTCAAAACTACACCAAGTTGAACCACGGTGATACGGAGACACAGGGTTTACACGGAGAAAAGCTGGTTTTTAGTGTAAAATAGTGCTCACGTCATTCTACTAAAGAACGAAAAGCTTCCGTGTTTCTCCCTGCCACCCAGCCTCCGCGGTTCAGGCTTCCGTAAAGACGCCCTTAAACTTAAAAAAAGTGGTTTCGTTGTAAAAAAGTCTTGCTGTTACATTAATATCACCTGTAGCCAGCACGCTGTAATTGGCCTCCGCATTTACCATATTGTTTTTGCCGGGGTCTATTACCGACAGGAATTTAAGATCCAGTCCATGCCGCAACCGCAGGCTTTTTCCTGTTGTTTTTTGAAGTAATTCCCTCACAATCTGCATCATACACACACCGGGTACTACCGGCTGGCCAGGAAAATGCCCCTTAAAAATGGCGTGTTCGGGGTTAATTTCCAGCAATGCCTGTATACTATCGTTCTCCATCAACGGGTTTTTTACCGTATAAAAATGACCCTCTAACATTATTGCCTTATTTTTTTTAACCCGATGGTAAAATTAAAGTTCTCATGGGTGATGCCGATAGTATCGGGCATACCATCTGCATAGTGCTGCATTACCGCTGTTACTACTGGTTTCCTTCGGGATGCTCTTTCCAGCCTTAGCAGCTGCCCGCAAGCGCTGTCCGTAATATAGTAATTATTGCCCTTGGTCTGCGGAAAACCGTGGAATACCAGCCCATCTTTTTTCAGGGCGAAGGCCTTTGCCGGAGCCAGGTGCTGCATCAGCAGCAGTTCAAAATCTTTGCGCAGGGTAGTCAGCACCGCTTTTTTGTCCATCTGGGGCAAGATATAGTAGACTTTAAACACACCTGCCGCAGAAAACTCAAAATCGAAGAATTTGAAACCCATTTCGTTGGAGAAGACCAGCCGGGTACTGCTGTCGGGCATGGCTTTTAGCAGTAACAACCCACTCAGGTGCTTGCCCACCACATCTATTTTTGTATTGTACAACGCTTTGGTAAAAACGGGTTTGAAAGGCTGCAGGCAGGCCGGGTTGGCGCTTGTCTTCTCCATTTTCCGGTACACGGAACTGCAGGCTGTTAGCAACAGCAAGCCACTACTTAATAGCAAACAATGTATCCGCAATACTGGCATTCAATTCTTTGTTGGTGAAACTGATAATGGTATTATCACCCGACTGCTCATACATCTCAAGCTTGTTGACAGCGTAATCCTTTTTTGATAATATAATATTAATATTTTTAAAATAATCCTTCATGCCTTTTACCACCGGCGTAAGTTCTACCAGCCATGCGCCGGCGTTTTCAAAAGCTGCAACGGTAAAATCCGGGTTACTTAAAGCCGTGCCCTGCACGCAATCTACCATCATCCTGTTTATCTGCTGAAAAAGCTTATTCGATTTGGTGGATATCTTATTTTCTTTCTGCCCGTCTTTTACCAGCACATTGTTTTTATTAATCACCACCAGGTATTGAAAGGGTTGGTTGTATTCCATTCTTACCAGGTTGTCTTTCTTAAACCAGAACTTGCCTTTAGAAGTTATTTTTTCAGACAGCAGGCTTAGGTTTTTTTCCTGTACAAAATCTGCCTTTACAGACTGCGTCTGTTTGGCCGCTGCTGCAAACTGTGTTTTGAAAGCCGCCATATCAGCAACCGGCTTGTAGCCTGCATGCTGCGCCTGCAATACCGTAACGGCGATGCACATGCAGGCAGGTAATATTATTTTACGCATAGGGTTGTACATTTAATAGCTTATCAATTCTTACAAACTCGTATCCCTTACTGCGCGCTTCCACAATAAAGCGCGGTAATATGGCCAGGGTAGTGGCACTGGTATCGTGCAGTAAAACAATTGCACCCGGCTGCAGTTTACCGGTAATTTTTTCCAGCAGTTTTTCTTCGTCTTTTATTACCGTATCCAGACTGCGGATATTCCAGCCAATAGCTTTGTAACCTGTCTTATCCATTACATTGCGCATATTGGGCGTAGTAACGCCATAAGGCGGCCTGAATAGCAGCGGCTGCACACCAAGGGTAGCTTTTACTATTTCGCTCATCTGCTGCAGATCGGCCATCATGCTCTTTGTTGAAAACATATCGAACCAAAAATGATGCGAGTAACTATGGTTGCCTATAATATGTCCTTCGTTAAATATCTGTTGCAGCAAGACCTCATTACCGGCAATATTTTTACCAATACAAAAAAAAACTGCGGGCACCTGGTGGCTGCGCAACACCTGCAGTATTTCAGCGGTATGAGCGGGTGCCGGACCATCATCGAAGCTAATGGCAATTTGCCTGGCACTGGTATCTGCACTGCACAAAACTTTCATAAAAAAATTGCTGCCCACGTAGTAGGATCCATAAAAAAGCAACAGTGAGTATAAAAAAGCGGTAAGCAGGTATGCATATGCCGGCACATGGTAACGCGTAGCCATGCCGGCAATGATTAGAACAATGACGATAAAGGCAATATTGGTATTTCTGAAATTCAGCATGCGCTTACCAGCATTAAAGAATGATGGATGTTTCCGTAATGATTGTAGATAAGAATGCGCTGCAATTTTTGCGGAGTTCCAACGGCCAGCGCTGCCGGAATGCTTTGCTGCTTCAATATGCAGGCTGCCAGCCATAAGGCAAATGCGGTGCTGGTAGGATATTCGCCACTGAACTGTTTGTAATGACCAATGGCTTTGTTACTGAAAACAGCGTTCAACAGCGTTTCATAAACAGCGTCTGAGGCGGCATCTCCGTTGCGCCCGGTAATCACCAGGTCAATATCTGCCGGGGTAAACGATGCTGCCTGCAGAAAATTGAGCACCTGCGCTTCCACTTCGAGTTTATCTTTTGGCTTGTAAAACGTATGCACGGCATCAAGTACAGCATAATCATTGCCGGAAGCCTGTTTGCCCAGTAAAAAGAAAGCAGCTCCTTCGCCCGCAATGGTTCCTTTTGAAGGATTGCTGAACAACGCTGTATTGGTAACCGCACCTGTTTTGTACAAACCAAAACGGCTTAACAGGGCATGGCTGTAATCGGTAATTTCATCTGCCGCCCCGGCCAGCACAGTACCCGCCGCAGCTTCTTCCAGCAGCATCATGGCATCCAGCAGGGCACTTTCAAACGAAAAGCCGCGGTGTACAAAAGTATTATTGTAATTATGGCATTGCAGCAGTAGTGCTACCTGCGCGCCAATGGTATTATGGGTAGACTGAATAAAAGCAGTAGGCGTAAGCATTTCTTCGTGCTGCTCTGCCATTTTTTTAAGGAAGATACCGGTATCGTCCAGGCATCCGTAGGCCGTGCCCATTACAATGGCATCGGGATTTTGTATATCCGCTTCCTCCAGGCACTCCATGGCAGCCGCTACACCCATCTTTATAATGCGGCTCATGCGGCGGATGGCTTTTGCATCAATATATTTCATGTAATCGGGTTCTGTGCAGCGCAGGCGGTTACCCGTTTGCGTTACTATTTCCTGCAGCAGGGGACCGTGACCAAAAGTATGCTGGGGAGATATATTGCCGGTGGCGCGGATAAATGCTTTCATCTTATGCTTTTGAAAAGATTAAAGATGAACAGTTGCCGCCAAAACCAAATGAGTTGCTGAGCACATGGTTAACGGCCACATTTTTTTGAAATGCTTT
>JANPGT010000580.1:0-8691 GCA_031424135.1 Chitinophagaceae bacterium | reverse complement strand
CGATGAGGAACTGGAACTTGGCGTGCGCTGCATGGCCAGCGGCATCTTTGACGACCAAGGCAAGCTGCTGTCGTGAGTCGTGAGTCGTGAGTCGTGAGTAATTTTGAGAACTGCAAGTTAAGAATTGCGCCTGATTTTCGGCAACTCTTGCAGCCCTGAAAGGGCGTCATATGAATAGCCCGGGGCAAAGCCCCGGGAAACAATTCCATCGTTTTGCGGCCCTGAAGGGGCCGAATTTCCGGACCTGTAAATTGAATCAATCTGGTTATCTGTAAGGCACTACTCACTACTCACGTCTGACTTTTCACAGCTCACGATCTCATTCTAAAAACTTTTCCTTCAACCCGGGCGCAGGCAGCCAGCAGGTTTCCTGCTTACCAAACCATTTGTAGCGGTTGTTGGCAATCATTGAATACACCGCGTCGCGGATGAATTTTGGAACAATAATAAATGCATACAGCAAAGACCAGGCCCCCCCGATATGTTTCAGCATACGCAGGGCGCCGGTGGATTTGCTATACAAAGCGTCTCCTTCCACCAACATAAAAGAATTGAGTGTATCCGGCGGCAGTTTGAATTTTTCGAGATAGGCCTGCCCGGTTTTACCCTGCAGCGACCCAAATAAAAACTGATTCTTCTTATCCCTTTTAAGGATAAACTGCACACTGCTGTTGCAGAGATTGCAAACGCCGTCGAACAGCACTATTTTCCTGTTATCATTCATACTTCAAAAAAATAAAACCAGCGGGTGATGGCTGGTTTTATAACAATGGTATTGCTGTTTAGGTTTATTTCAGGTTGTGAAACACTTTCTGTACGTCTTCGTCCTGTTCAATTTTGTCTACCAGTTTAAGCAGGTCCTCTGCATCTGCTTCATTCAGTTCTACGGTCACCGTGGGTATCCATTCCAGTTCTGAGCTGATGGGGGTGATGCCTTTTTCTTCCAGTGCTTTCTGCAGGTGGCCAAAGTCTGTAAATGCGCAGCGCAATACCAGCACGGTTTCGCCATTTTCGCCGCTGCCTTCTCCCATTTCATCCAGGCCGGCATCAATCAGTTCCAGTTCCAGGTCTTCTGCATTTACACCCTCTGTTTTCAATTTAAATACGCCCATTTTCTTAAACTGGAAGCTAACGCTGCCGCTGTTGCCCAGTGTGCCACCGCCCTTATTAAAAATGGATTTTACGTTGGCCACGGTACGCACATGGTTATCAGTAGCTGTTTCTACCAGTATGGCAACGCCATGGGGACCGTACCCTTCATACAAAATCTCGTCGTAATTGGTCATCTCCTTACCCTGGGCCCTTTTGATGGCCGCTTCTACACGGTCTTTGGGCATGCCTACGCTGCGGGCGTTCTGGAAGCAGCGGCGCAGGGCAGGGTTCATAGAAGGGTCGGGGCCACCTGCCTTAACGGCAATGATAATTTCCTTGCCAATACGCGTAAACTGTTTGGCCATTCTGTCCCAGCGGGCAAACATGGTAGCTTTACGAACTTCAAAAATCCTTCCCATAATCTAGCGAAATATTGATGATAATTAATTTAACGGTTCATTGCTGGCATTGCCCTGGCCGGGCTACCAAAGGCTGCAAATTTAAGGCTTCCTTTTATATAAAAAGAAAACCGCCATCAGGCGGTTTCTTTTTTCTTTTTAATCAAAATCTTTAGCGTGTGGCAGTATATCCGAAGGGTTCCCCAGCTTACTGTTTTTCTTGCTGTATCCGAAATAAATAACAAGGCCAACTGCCATCCAGGCAACGGCGCTGGTGAGTGTAGTGCCCCAAAGGCTCAGGATCATGGCACCGCATACAATAACGCCCAATATAGGAACCAATGGCACCAGGGGTGTCTTAAATGGTCTTACCAGGTTGGGGTCTGTGCGGCGGAGAATAATAACACCTATACATACCAGCACAAACGCCAGCAGCGTACCAATAGATGTAAGGTCGCCCGCAACACTGCCGGGAACAAAGGCGGCAAACAGGCCAACAAAAACGAAAAGAATCATATTGCTCTTGTACGGGGTTCTGTATTTGGGATGCAGCGCAGAAAATACTTTTGGTAACAGGCCGTCCATAGACATGGTGTAAAATACACGGCTTTGTCCCATCAGCATCACCAGGATTACTGACGAGAAACCTGCAAGGATGGCAATGGTTACCAGTTTCGCCAGCCATCCGTATCCATGCATATAGGTTTCAATGGCATAGGCAACAGAGGCTTCTTTTCCTGATTTTACAAAATCAGTATAGGGCGCCACCCCGGTGAGTACATAAGAGAATAAAATATACAATATGGTGCATACTACCAGTGAGCCAAGAATACCAATGGGCATGTCTTTTTTCGGATTTTTTGCTTCCTGTGCGGCTGTAGATACCGCATCAAACCCAATAAATGCAAAGAATACGATGGCGGCTCCCTTCAGCACACCACCCCAGCCGTGGTTGGTAAACGGTTCATAAGAGTACAAAGTGCCATCTGGCAGCAAAGCTGGTTTAGCATCTGCAGGAATCATGTAAGGGGTATGATTGGCAGGATTGATAAACTGCCAGCCGATAAAAATGAACACCAGCACGATGGCCACCTTTATAAAAACAATGATGGCGTTTACTATAGCAGACTCGTTGGTGCCTTTGATCAATAATAAAGTGAGCAGCACAAGTATTACCAGTGCAGGCGCGTTCATAATACCGGTATGCAGCACATTGTTGGCGTCCAGTGCAGATTCAAAGGGAGAATGACACCATTCAAACGGTATACTCCCCCCCAGCAGTTTATTCAGAAATTCACTCCAGGCAATGGAAACGGTAGCCGCACCCAGGGCATATTCAAGTATCAGGGCCCAGCCAATTATCCAGGCCACCAGCTCACCCATGGTGGCGTACGCATATGTATAAGCGCTGCCTGCAATGGGAATAATAGATGCAAACTCAGCATAGCACAGACCGGCAAATGCACAGCCGATGGCGGCCACAATAAAGGAAAGGGTAACAGCAGAACCGGCATGACCACCAGCGGCGGCGGCGGTTCTTACAAATAAGCCGGCCCCAATAATAGCACCGATGCCCAAAGCAATAAGGCTGCCGGCTCCCAGTGTTCTTTTCAGGCCTTTTTCTGAATCCTCCGCCTGCGTCAATAGTGATGCCAAAGATTTTTTTCGAAATAAACTCATGATAGTTGGTATTGGTTTACAATGAAGCTGTTATTAGGTCGTAAAATAAACAATTATTTAATACGGCTGCCCTTTCTTTGCCCCTAAATGCCTGTTTGGGGATTTAAGTTTTGCGGTGTCAGTTTTTTTTCGAATTTTCGGTGATTAAAGCCGGCTAAAGCTATTTACGTATGAAACAAAACAGACTTACTGCCTATATCATTGTGGCCATGTTGCTGGGTATAGCGGTAGGCTATGCGGTGCATAAACAGGCCGGAGCGGAGACCATTAAAAAGTTTGCAGATAATATCCGGCTGCTCACCAAGATATTTCTCTTTCTGGTGCAGATGATTATTGCACCGCTGGTGTTCTGTACACTGGTGGTGGGCATTGCCAAACTGGGCGATCTGAAATCGGTGGGCCGGGTAGGGGGCAAAGCCCTGCTTTGGTTTGTATCTGCTTCGCTGGCCAGCCTGCTGCTGGGTATGCTGGTGGTAAATTTATCGCATCCCGGTACGGCCATCGATTTGAGCAATGCTGATACTGCCGGTGCCAAGGATCTGATTGGAAAAACACAGGAGTTTTCTATTGCTGGCTTCGTAGAGCATGTGTTCCCTAAAAGCATTTTTGAGGCTATGTCAAAAAATGAGATACTGCAGATTGTGGTCTTCAGTATTTTCTTTGGCGTGGCTACTACTGCCGTGGGCGATTATGGCAAACCTATTGTGAAAGCACTGGATGCAGGCGCGCACATCATCTTAAAAATGGTGGGCTATGTAATGAATTTTGCACCACTGGGGGTGTTTGGCGCCATCTCTGCCGTTATTGCTGTTAAAGGCCTGGAAGTATTTAAATTCTATGGCCTCTACCTGCTGTATTTTATATTGGGCATTGCCCTGTTATGGGCGCTGCTGCTGACAGTGGGATTTTTAATACTGGGTAACCGTGTACCGGCCTTGCTTAAACGCATTTCACAACCCCTGCTGGTGGCATTCAGTACTACCAGCAGCGAAGCAGTATTTCCCAAATTAACAGAAGAACTGGAGCGCTTTGGTTGCAAAGACAAAATTGTTTCGTTTATTTTACCACTGGGGTATTCTTTTAACCTGGATGGCAGCATGATGTACATGACTTTTGCCAGCCTGGCCATTGCACAGGCCTATGGCATTCACCTGGATTATGGCACCCAGCTTACCATGCTGATTGTACTGATGCTCACCAGCAAGGGTATTGCGGGCGTGCCGCGTGCTTCGCTGGTAGTAGTAACGGCTACCTGTGCGATGTTTAAAATACCACCAGAAGGAATTGCGTTAATATTGCCGATTGACCACTTCTGCGATATGTTCCGCACCGGTACCAATGTACTGGGCAATGCACTTGCCACCAGTGTAGTAAGCAAATGGGAAGGGGAACTGACGGAGGAAGTAGCGCAGATATAAATGTGGAAATGTGATAAATGTGAAAATGGGTCTTACATTAACTATAAAAACAGGATGATGCAGGTGAAAAAAAAATGGCGTTGGTTGGTATTTTTACTGATAACAGGATGTATACAGAACACGGGCATAGCACAATCCTCTTTGCAGGGGCTGGTGGAAGACCAATATGAAACTGCTATTGCCGGCGCACAGGTCAAAGCCTATCCCTCAGGAGCCACCACTGTAACAGATTCATCCGGTACTTTTACACTGCTGGTGTCAGCAGCTGATTCAATCAGCATTACCAAAGAAGGTTTTATTGTTGCTGCTTCATTTAAACCGGCCAGTGATCAAAAAATATTTGACGTAAAGAAAGAATTTGGATGGAAGGATTTGCTAAACCCGCTTTTTTATATCAAGAACGGCGGTTTATGGTTATTACTCTTTATTGTGTTTGCTGAAACCGGGTTAATGATTGGCTTTTTTCTGCCGGGTGACAGCCTGCTGTTTGTAGCCGGCATTTACAGCACAGCATTGGTAAGTACCCTGCCCACCGGCAGCATGGGCAGCGATATTGTAAACCTGATGGTGCTATGGATATTGGTATCTGCCTGCGGTATACTGGGCAATATGGCAGGGTACTGGTTCGGTAAAAAAAGCGGTCCCTTTCTTTTTACAAGGAAAGACACTTTTTTATTCAAGCGTAAACACCTGATGAAAGCAAAAGATTTCTACGACAAACACGGCGGACAGGCCATTGTATTTGCCAGGTTTGTACCCATTGTAAGAACCTTTGCACCCATTGTTGCGGGCATTGTGCAGATGGAAAAAAAGAAATTCATGTTTTACAATATTGCCGGTTGCATAGGATGGGTATTCAGTATGCTTTTTGCAGGCCATTACCTGCAGAAATTTTTCCTGGTAAAATTTAATTTTGATCTTACCAAGCACCTGGAGCCTATCGTAATAGGAATCGTTTTAATTACCACCCTGCCGGTTATCTATAAACTATTTTTTGGTAAGGCGGATGCTGACAGCCATACACCCCCTTCGCAAAACACCTAGATTTTCATGGAAAAAAAGCCTGCTTCCATTTTTGGCCTTGCCGTAATTGTTGCCGCACTGGGGTATTTTGTAGATATCTACGATTTGCTGCTGTTTACCATTGTTAAAAAAACAAGCATGCTGGCGGTAGGCGCCACGGATGCCACCATGCTGGCAGACAGCACCAAAGTAATCAACTGGCAAATGGTAGGATTATTGCTGGGGGGCATCGTCTGGGGTATTCTGGGCGATAAAAAAGGAAGGCTGTCTGTACTGTTTGGCTCTATCATATTATATTCTGTTGCCAATTTTGCCACCGGGTTCATCCATACGGTTAATCAATACGCCATCTGCCGTTTCGTGGCAGGGGTAGGACTGGCCGGTGAGTTGGGTGCAGGCATTACCCTGGTAAGTGAATTGTTGCCGCAGAAGAAAAGAGGCATCGGTACTTCCATGGTGGCCGGCATAGGGCTATTTGGTGCTGTAGCCGCATACTTCACCTACCGCTTCACCGGGGACTGGCGACTTTGTTATAAAATAGGAGGCCTTTTGGGAATTGTATTGCTCTTCCTGCGCATTAAGGTGGCAGAATCAGGTATGTTTACCCAGGTAAAAGAGCAAAAGAATATAGTGAAAGGCAACTTCCTGATGTTTTTTACCAATGGCCAGCGGTTTAAAAAATACGTACTGGCTATACTCATCGGTTTGCCCACTTGGTATGTTATCGGCATCCTGGTTAATCAAAGCGATCGTTTCGCCAAAGCCATGTTTGGCAGCAGCACGATTGATTCAGGAAGGTCCATCATGTTTGCCTACGCGGCGATTGCCATTGGAGATATTGCAGTTGGATTTGTATGCCAGTTTTTTAAAAGCAGGAAAAAAGGCCTCTTACTGTTTTATGTTTTAACCATGATATGCCTGTTGCTATTTTTCAGCGGCTATAATAATTCAGACAGCAGTATGTACCTGTATTGTACCCTGCTGGGTTTCAGCACTGGCTTCTGGGCCATTTTTGTTACGATGGGTGCGGAGCAATTTGGTACCAACCTGCGCGCTACTGCAGCTACTACCATCCCTAATATGGTGAGGGGTGCACTGCCGCTGATTAACATGATGTTTCTTGATCTGTTTCAGAAAAACTGGGGCTGGGCCATTATTAAAAGTGGTATTGTTACCGGTGTTATAGTGATGACAGTTACACTTGTAGCATTTTATTTTACAGAAGAAACCTATCACAAAGATCTCAATTATACAGAAGAATAGTATCAGTCGGTAGTCATGAGTCTGTAGTCAATAGTCCATCGCGGCGCCGTCGTATACCTTAGGCGCTAAACCCTGCCCCTTTCACCATCCACCTTACACCCCACAAACTTTTCGCAGCCGGTAATGGCCGTTCGCAAAAAATAACTGTAATTCGTGTAATGAAATTCCTCCTCATCCGATTTTCTTCCATTGGCGATATCGTACTCACCACACCAGTGGTACGTTGCCTGAAAAACCAGCTGGTAACGGCAGAAGTGCATTACCTTACCAAGGCATCCTTTGGAAAAGTAGTAGAAGCCAATCCCTATATTGATAAAATTCATTACCTGCAGGATAATCTTGACGAAGTGATAGCCGCATTGCAGCAGGAAAATTTTGATTATGTAATAGACCTGCACCACAATCTGCGCACACAGAAAGTAAAAAAGGCGCTGGGGAAAAAATCATATTCTTTCAATAAACTTAATTTACAGAAATGGCTGCTTACCGCGCTTAAGATAAACAGGATGCCCGATAGGCATATAGTAGACCGTTATATGCAGACCCTGGAAAGTTTTGGTATTAAAAATGATGGCGCCGGGCTGGATTATTTTATCGGACCAGAAGATACCGTGCAGCAGACCAATATACCTGCTTCACACCAGGCAGGGTATATCGGGTTGGTGATTGGCGCCGCACACAATACCAAAAAATATCCCCTGCACAAACTGGTAGCATTTTGTAAAAGCATTGACCACCCGGTGATTGTACTGGGTGGAAAAGAAGACGCTGATACCGGTGCACAACTGTCTTCCATTGATCCATTTAAGATTTACAATGCCTGCGGCAAATTCAATCTCAACGAATCTGCCGACCTGGTGCGGCGTGCCAAAGTAATTGTAAGCAATGATACCGGCCTCATGCATATTGCAGCCGCGTTTAAAAGACCCGTTGTGTCTTTATGGGGCAATACGGTGCCCGCCTTTGGTATGTATCCTTACTATGGCGCTAATTTTTTATCGCGCCAGCCGGATGCTCCGTATGATATACTTGAAATAAATAACCTTGGTTGCAGACCATGCTCAAAAATTGGCTATAAAAAATGCCCAAAGGGGCATTTCAAATGCATGGAAGGTATTACAGAGCAAGCCGTGTTGCAGGCCGTACTCAAAAGACTAAAGCGTATATGAATTACCTTTCTTCTCTACACTGCAGCCAAACAACCCTTTTTTAAAAAGCTGCTATTTGATATGGAAACCTGTCCATGCAGACTGCTTGTCGAACAGGTTATACCCGGCCATAGAATCAAACACCAAAAAACTGCCGGTCCATTGTGCCTCCAGGTTAAACTGGTTGTAGGTACCCTTGGCGGTTCTTATATAAAAGTATGTCCAGTTAGATTCTTTGTCAAACTGTATCATAATATCCTGGCTGTATTTGGAGATATAGCCAGACAGCGCATTGTTGCTGTCAAACACGTACAGGCCGCGCCAGTTGTCAAATTTCGGCGACATATAAATAGAAAACATCGGGTTCATCTCCTGGTTCTGCAGGGGGTTGATGGCCGTGTTGGTTTTGGGATTGATGTTGCCGACTTTTTCCGGGTTGATGAGCCCGTTTTTATACGGGTTAATATTCCAGTTTAATTTGGGGTTAATACTGCTGTTATGATCCGGGTGGATAGAACTGTTGTGCTGTGGGCTCAGGTTCATATCCAGACCTGGGTTGTGTTTCTCGTCTAAAAACTGCGCCTTTGAAGTAATAAAGCCCAATAATAGTACTGCCGAAATTGTAAAAATCTTTCCCATAATGTGGTTTAAAAGTAATAAAAGCAACAG
>JANPGT010000579.1:0-8323 GCA_031424135.1 Chitinophagaceae bacterium | reverse complement strand
GCTTCTCATTATTTACAATTCGTTCCTCTGCTTTCCTGATACTGGTAACATCTACCATGGCGCCAGCCATGCGGTAGGGTTTGTTTTGATTATCATACAGTATATAACCGCGGTCCAGTATAAAAACAGCTGTTCCGTCTGCCTTTAGAAAGCGGTATTCATCGGCCCAAAATGGTTCGCCTGTAGTAATAGCGTTATGAATGCCACTGGTTACCCTTGTTCTATCTTCCGGATGAATGCCATCGTAACGGGAATTACTTTTCAGAAGTCCCTCATCCGGATAGCCAAAATAGGTGTAATAATTATTGTTCCACCAGATTTGTTGATTGGTTAAATCCCAGTCCCATACCACATCATTCGTGGCATTCGCCACTATCTGGAATCTTTCATTGGAGCGGTTGACTTCCTCTGCTGCTTTTTTGGTGTCTGTAATATCTTTTATAAACACGGATATGCCTTCCGGCGATGGGTAAACGTAGTTTTCCAGCCAAAGATTCAGGGGAGGAAAGTATTCGGCGTTATAGCAGAATTTCTGTTCGCGTAGCGCAGTTAAAAAAAGTGAGTGTATCGGGGAGTCAATTGTTTCTGGAAATTCTTCCCAAATATTCTTTCCTATTAAGGCGGCAGGATCCCTGTTAAATAATTCGCCCGCCTTTTTGTTGATATAGGTATAACACCAGTTTTTATCAAAAGCTACAAAGGCATCGGTAATTCTTTCAAAAATGCCGGTAAGTTCTGTTGTTTTTGCCTTCACTTTCTCTTCCAGTTGTTCATTGGCCAGTGTAAGCGCCCTTTCCAGTTTCTTTCGTTCGGTAATATCTTTATGAACCCCCACATAGCCGGTTACCTCCCCGCTGTCGCTTACAATGCTGGTCACAGAGGCCAGTACATATATCGTCTCACCATTTCTATTACTGAATTCAGATTCGCTCTGGTAAAAGCCGTTTTCCTGCAGTTGCAGCAGCGCTTTTCTTCTGTCGGTATCAGTAAGGCGGCTTTTAATGAGCAAGCCCAGTTGTTGTCCTGTTGCCTGTCCGCGGGTAAATCCATATAATTTTTCTGCGGCCCTGTTCCAGCTTTTTATGTGGTAACTGGTGTCTGTAGAAAAAATGGCATCATTGGTTTGTTCTACCAGGTTAGAGAGGTGGCGGATTTCTTCCTGTTTTTTACGCTGTTCGGTGATATCTCTTGTAATTTCCGCAAAACCTTTCAGTTGCTGCTGTTTATTATAAAGAGCGGTAAATACATTATTGGCCCAGAATACAGCGCCATTTTTTCTTACGCGCCATCCCTGGGTTTCATACTGACCAGATTCCAGGGCTTTTGCCAGGTTATCGGCAGGTTCACCGGCATTGATTTTGTCGTCTGTATAGAATATGGAGAAATGTTTGCCCATTACTTCTTCGGGCTGGTAGCCTTTGATTCTTGCAGCACCTTCATTCCAGGTGAGAATATTTCCGCTGGTATCCGTGGTGAAAATGGCGTGGTCTTTAACATTGGTAAGCATCAGGTTCAACTGTTCTTCACTTTCATTTCTTTCCTTTTCCGATTTCTTCAATGTCATCAAATCAAACCGGAGGGTACGGATAATAATTACTACCAGTATCAGTATGATTGCTATCAGTAATCCCAGTAATATATTGAACTTTGCAGCAGACCGCAGATTGGCCTGCTGTCTTTGGGTCAGTAGTTTATTTTCTTCCTCTTCGATTTGCGCGATGGTGTATTTCGAAAGGGCCAGGTAATCCGGCGCACCGCGGTGCTGTGTAATAAAGCCTGCTCCTGCGGCCAGGCCGCCGGTCTGCCGCAGATTGATAATAAGCGCAGAGTTCTCAATGTCTTTGCTGATGTAATTGTGCAGCAAACCAACGCGTAGCTGCTGCGGGCCGTTGTCCTGGGTAAGTTGGTGTAATTTCTTCAGGGTTTGCTGTTGCACGGTGTTCAGTTGTGCTAATGTCTCCAGCTGCACACTGTCCCCGGTGAGCATAAAATTCCGCTCGGTTATTTTCCGCTCTGCTGCTGCCGATAATAGTTTCTGACTGTTATAGAGTACTTCGGTGGTGTGCGATACAAAGCTGGCGGTCTTTCTGAGCTCCCCCGACTGTCTTATTAAAACAAACGTAATGACGATGAGAACTGTGAGAATGGAAAATATGCCAATCTTTAAAAACTTGCCGGTTTCCTTTTTCATTTGACTGATGTAGATGAATAAACTTACCCTTTACCGTTATGCACTGGGCACAGGTCATTGTAAATTTTCGTTGGTGGAGTATACCGGTTTGATCCGTTTATTTAAGTTACAGGTTTTTTTTGAAACAGCGGAGACACCCCTCTTTAAAATTTGATTGTTCTGCAGTATAAGTGTTTACTATTACAATTGGTTTCAGCCATTTTGGAGGACTGAAAATACAGCAGCCCACGGCTGGGTGCTGACCCATTGCATCAGTGGAATCGATTTGTTTAGCAAAAAGAATCAGCCGGTACAGGATGTTTTCATCGCGGTACCGGCTGCTGCTGGTGTTATAAATTACAGAAAAAAAAGCCTTTATTTCTTCAGCCGGTACTTCTTATTTACTTTCGGGCTGTTGAAGTATTCATTTAATTCTTCCAGGGGAATATTTTCGGCTATTTCCAGGGGAACATCTATCAGCTGCACCTGTATTTGTTTTAACTCGTCTTTCAGCTTGGCAATTTTCCTGGCAATATCCGGATCTCTTTCTCCTACCAGGCTATTATCGGCCAGCATATAGTCAAGTCTTTTGATAGCTGCTCTTACCATAGAAGCCTGGTTCTGGTCAAACACTTTTTGTGGGGCTACTGCTTCTTTAATAGGCACCAGTGAAATACCCACACTGGGCAATACCTGTCCTACTTTTTTGGTATTGTCGCTGGTAGAAGATGCCAGTACACTGCCGGTGAGTGCGGTGGTAGAACCTGTAATATCAAAAGTGGTACGGGTAGTTTTGGTACCCTTCACCCGCTTGTCAAGCTGGAGAAAGGTATATTTCAGACGTACGATATACGTATTGATATTTTTCACCACTAATTTGTAGTCTTCCTCAGCCAGCGGGTAGTTCAGCGCATCACGCACAATGATGCGTACAATGGCGGTATCCCTGGCCTGGAATTTATTGGTACCTACAAAATACAGCTGCAATATTTTTATTTTGGCCGAATCTGTTTCTTTTACAAAATCAAACGGCGCCATCCAGGTAAAATCGTCATCACATTTTTTTACCAGGGTAAAATTTTTAAGAGGCCTGTTGGCAAAAAACGTAATGTTTTCGATAGGGAAGCTGCCGTTCTCGCACTGTACTTTAAAGCTGATGGTATCGCCCTCGTCTACTGTAAGCGTAGAGCTCACAGAAGGTTTTACCCTGGATACGATGATGTCTGTGTTGTAAAAAACCATGGTAAAGACCGTATCTACCCGCTCTTTGGGGTCTGAAAGGTTTTGCACACCGATGTTTACTTTGTATTCAACATCGTATTTCAGTTTGCCGGAAAGGAAAAAAGATTTCTCTGCTTTAAAGGTAAGCACACCATCGTCTTTGTTAATGCGCAGCCCAACAGGCGAGTTGCGCAGGAACCAGTAGTATTTTGTTTCGTCTTTATTTATTTCCAGGTTATAGGTCAGCGTAGAGTCCGAATGAATGGTGAAATACGGATTCAGGTTGGTGATCCGCAAGGGGGTAATCACCGTGTCTATAGGTGTTACGGTGTGGGGTACAGTGTCTTGTTGTGCATAGGAAGATATGGAAACCACTAAACATAACATTAAAAGAAGCTTGGCTGCTATTCTCATGTTGACTGTTAAAAGTTTGTTTATGCCGCAATATTAGTCCATTTTGGCCTAAACTGCCAGAGCTGTTAAAACCTTTTAACCATTTTTGATGTCTTCCAGCTGTTCTTTCAGCTGCTGCAGGTGACTGCTATACTGTTTTTTAATATACCATTTGCTGAAGAAGTACATGAATACTGACCATGCAATAAAAAAAGCCATGTAAAACAACCCTGCTTTTGCCCAGCTGAAGCCAGTGTTGCTGCCCTGGGCGCTGATGGTGAGATAGCCGGTTATCAATCCAACAACAAAAGCAACGGGCAGCATAAACATATTGAATTGGAAATAGAGCCTGATAAATCTTTCCAATATATCAATGGTTTGCGCCAGCCCTTCAAGTACAGAAGGCGATGAGCGCTCATAGAATATAATTTTTTTATGCAGTGTCCACAAAAAATATAAAAAAAGTATGCAGTAACCCACTGCAAGTACTGCAATGCATTGTACGTAGAGGTAAGGCCAGTGTAATCCCATCCATGCGCAGGCTGCCACCAGCAGCCCGCTCATGGCAAACTCCAGCCGGATGCTTTGCTTCAGTTGGCCTGTTACGGAGCCTGCTTTTTTCCGGATTTTTTTTTCCATTTCCAGGATGGATGCAGCACCAGGATTCTCTCCGGGCCCCGATTGTAATAATGACTTAAATTCATCCAGTTCCATGTTGCGCACTTTAATAGTTAAAGGTATTTTTTGCTGTTTTCTTTCAGCTTGATTTTTATCCGGTTCATTTTTACGGCCACATTGTTGGGGCTGATGCCCATAATATCGCCTATCTCCTGGTAATTACAGTCTTCGAGGTACAGCATCACCAGGGCTTTGTCAATGGCAGACAGTGCTGCAATGGCCTTATGCATGGCTGTTAGTTGTTCCTCTTCTTTAAAAGGGGTATCTGCCATTGGTTGTGCATAGGCTTCCTGGTAGGGGCTTGTTGCTACCTGCCGCTGCTCTTTGCGATAAAGGGTGATGGCAGTATTCAGTGCCACGCGGTAAAGCCAGGTAGAAAATTTTGCATCGCCTTTAAAATTCCGGTAGCCCTTCCAGGCGGCCAGCATTACTTCCTGAAAAAGGTCTTTATTGTCCTGCTCATTGTGGGTATACAGGTTACAGACCTTATGAATAATCTTCTGGTGTTGCGTTACTAACTGTATAAAATCATTCTTCGTAGGCATGTTCCGCAGCAGCAGGATTTTTTGTATTATTAAATCAGAAGGTCCGTTTAACGGCTTATAGCCGGCAGTTAACTGCCAATGGCTTTTTCATAAGTCGCCAGGATGCCTTAAATATTACACATAAAAATAACCCCATTGTAGAAACAACGGGGTTTAATCAAAACCAACTGCTTATGAAATATTTGCCGGTATGGGCGAGGCTGCAGGAAGCAGCAGCACCTTACTGGATAGTTATTTGTTTGGCGGCTTCTTTCACTTCGGCTTTTTTAGGTAAAAGCACTTTCAACAGGCCATTTTCGTATTTGGCCTGTATGCCGGTAATATCAATTTTGTCATCAAGACTAAAACTGCGCTTAAAGCCCTGTAAGCTGAACTCCTTGCGGATATTCTTTACATCTTCAACCTTTGTTTCTTCTTTCTTCTCGTAGCTGATGGTTAACAAGCCATTTTCAGCATTGATTTTAAAGTCTTCCTTGTTCCTGCCGGGGGCATTCAGCTCCACGTGGTAGGCTTCTGCGGTTTCAGCAATATTTACTGCGGGAAAATTGAGGCCGGCTTTATCTGCAAAAGCGGGTAGTTCGTTAAACAGTTCATTGAATACACTGTTGAAATTTACGGGTCTGAAATTGTTTTTTACGAGTGTCATAACCGATGCTATTTTTAGTTTTTAAATTTTAGTGGACGGATATTGCTTTTCAAATGGCGTACCAGCGGTTTTTTAAGGGGTGTAGAATGACTATCTATCAGATTTTGCGTTCCCGTAGTGACGAAAAGGCAAAAATGCCCTAATTTAAATGCCAAAAAGGCATTATTGAGTTATATTTAAATGCGGCGAATGAACTTTTTATATAGTTTTGCGTTGCTAAACAAAAGACTAAAAATATGTATCCAGCAGAAATTGTAATACCGATGAAGGAAGAGCTTACAGATAACGGTTTTGAAGAACTGGTTACGGCTGAAGCAGTGGACACCCAGCTTTCGCAGAAAGGAACCACCCTTGTAATGATTAATTCCGTTTGTGGCTGTTCAGCAGGTTCAGCCCGTCCCGGCGTTTTAATGGCCGTACACAATGCTGCTAAAAAGCCTGATCACCTGGTCACTTCATTTGCCGGTTTTGATATAGATGCGGTAAAGAGCCTGCGTCAGCACCTCTTGCCTTACCCGCCATCATCTCCAGCCATCGCACTTTTTAAAGACGGCCAACTGGTGCATTTTATAGAGCGTCATATGATTGAAGGGCGTCCTGCGCAAATGATAGCCCAGAACCTGTTAAGCGCGTTTGAGGAATACTGTTAATCTGAAATTGCGTTATAATGTATTAAATAAGCCCGCCTACTGGCGGGTTTATTTTTGTAAAGCTGGTTTTTAATAGCTCAACCGGTTTGCTGTATTATAGAAGCCCGGCCTTAACAGTATTAGATTTACAAGATTTTTGCCCTAACATTGCATTCAATTATTTTTTCATTCATCTCAATTGCCCGGAACGTATGTATCCTAACCTGTATCTTCTTTTTCGCGATTGGTTTGGTGCTGATTGGAAAGGACTGCGCTTTATCAATATGTTCGGTTTTATGGTGGCCCTGGCCTTCATTACCGCGGCTATTGTTATTGGCAGTGAGCTGAAAAGAAAAAGCAAGGAAGGCCTGCTGCATTACCAGGAAGAAAAAATTACCGTAGGCAAACCAGCCACCCTGGCGGAACTGCTGATTAATTTCCTGATGGGCTTTTTGCTGGGCTACAAAATACTGGGTGCTTTTTTCAGCAACCCCGATGGCGACATTCAGCAGTTTATTTTCTCATTGCAGGGCAACTGGTTCACGGGGATTTTACTGGGACTGGTGTTTGCAGGGTTAAAATGGTGGGATGCCAATAAGCAGAAGCTGGATAAGCCTGAAG
Source organism: Chitinophagaceae bacterium (assembly GCA_031424135.1). Lineage (GTDB taxonomy): Bacteria > Bacteroidota > Bacteroidia > Chitinophagales > Chitinophagaceae > JACMLD01. The sequence goes on along the minus strand of JANPGT010000579.1, from coordinate 1,420 downwards.
AAAGAATGATTCGTGTGTGGCCACACGACAGGGTAGGAGACATAATTATACTGGGCGCATTGTTTGGTTTTATTGGCGCCAAGATTTTTGATAACCTGGAAAACTGGGATAGGTTCATTAAAGATCCCATTGGTAATCTTTTATCGCCCAGTGGACTTACTTTTTACGGAGGACTCATCTGCGCGGCGCTGGCCATCTGGTGGTACGCAAAGAGACACAATATTGGTTTCTGGCACCTGAACGATGCAGCAGCACCCTCGCTGATGCTGGCTTATGCAGTAGGCCGTATGGGTTGCCAGGTAAGTGGAGACGGCGATTGGGGCATTCTTAACAGCGCTTATGTGTCTGACAAAGATGGCGTGGTATCGCTGGCTACCAATGAACAGTTTCAGCAGCAACTACAGCAGAACAGCAGCTTCTTCGTACGCCAGTTTGAAAGTCTTGATAAAGTAAAGCATATCCCTTTTAAAGGGTTCTCTTTTTTGCCCGACTGGTTCTTTGCCTATACCTACCCGCACAATGTAAATAAAGAAGGTATTCCCATACCCAATTGCGACTGGGGCGAATATTGTAATGTGCTTCCTATGCCAGTGTTTCCTACACCGTTATATGAAATCATTGCCTGCCTTATCCTGTTTGGTGTTATCTGGATGCTGCGCAAGAAATTTAAAGTAGCAGGTACCCTGTTTGGTTTCTATCTTTTCATCAATGGCATTGAACGTTTTCTGATTGAGAAAATACGCGTGAATACCAAGTATGAATCACTTCCTTTTCAACCCACCCAGGCGGAAATTATTTCTCTTCTGCTGGTGATAACAGGGCTTGTACTGATGGTCTATTTACCAAGACGTACAAAGGCGAAAGCAAATGTAAATGTCTGATTTCTTTTATGCAGGGGTAGCAATTTAATTTTTTGTTCCTGCAATGTGGGTAGCGATGGGCTACACCCACCGATGGTATATGTCAGCCCTTCGGGCCTATTCCCATAGCCCTGAAGGGGCGTCATATGATTAGCCCGGCGTGCAACGCCGGGATTTGAACGTCGTCATTTTGCAACCCCGAAGGGCGTTGAATAACCTGGCAAAAGGATGGCGTAGTATAAGCAGTTCCCCCATGCTATACCGCTGAACGGAGCGTCGCAACCATCGCCCAATTATTGTACAAATGCCCGTAACAAAAAACATGGCTTCTTTCTACCTGTTAGACACGCACGAAATTGCCATCCCCTTTTTTCTCCTTTTCTCTTTCCCCTCTTAGCTCAGTAATACAAAGCATGCGCCCTGAACTTTCCTTGTGAATCCAGTTCAATGGCAGGTGCCGGAATTTTTACTATGTTCAGCGTAAAGAAAATAGTCTTCAGCAGTTTGCTATTGGTTTTGATTTTGGTGAGATCAATATCCGGCGCAATAAAAAAACGCCG
>JANPGT010000578.1:0-3619 GCA_031424135.1 Chitinophagaceae bacterium | reverse complement strand
GGAAGGCTTTCCGCTTTGCTGTTATTTCCGAAGAGCCTTGGGTGGAATGATTCGATATATCCATTGTTGATTTTAGATTGGTTAACATACGCACGATTCAGAGGGCTTATATTGATACTGCCATTTAGAAAGCCATTTTCATCGCGTTCAACAGAGAACTCAATCCATTTTCCTTTTGTGAAATGGCCGCTGGTATCAGATTGGAGAAGTAAAAACGCAGCACTTGCAGCGCTTTGTTTTAGGGTCAGCTTCCAGTACCAGGCTGCTCCCTGTTTGCTGAGTACACAACGGTTAAAATCAATACTGGTATAGTCGGCTACACTTACCTGTTGCTTAATATATGCATGAAGGCTATCCAGGTATACTGGTGGTACTGATAAATGAATAGTGGGTTCAATGGCGGCTTTTTTACATGCCACCAGGGAAAATAGCAGTATTGTCAATATGTATAATGTATTTTTCATGATTGATTGTTTGGGATGAGACAATAGGATGACCTGCGCCGAAGCGCCATTTGAAAAAACCTGCCCCCTGCAGTGAGCAAGCTTTTATACGCCGAAAAAGCTTTTGATAACGGTCGCTACAATGACCAGGAAAACACAGGAACCAAACCAGGCAGCAGCTACCTTGCCGGTATCCGGATCACCGCTGTTCCATTTCTGGTAGACTTTTACAGCGCCTATCAGGCCGACTACGGCGCCCACTGCATACATCAGGCTGGTGCCAGAGTCGAAGTAGCCCCGTACTTTTGTATTGGCTTCATTGATGCCGGCGTTACCATCCTGGGCCATAATGACTTTACTGGTTAGGGAAATAATACAGATCAATGATGCATAGAGCATCTTTTTTTTACTATTTAAGCCTGTCGTTCTGCGCTTTTTCATACCCTCTTTGCTTTAGTTATTATGAATTATATGATTGAATCATTGGAAAAAACGAATGCTCCACCCTCAACCCATCCATACTACCCGCAGATCTTCCTCACCAAAAGGAGTGGAGCATTGTTTTTCACTTTCCTGTTCGATATAATGATTGATGGCTACGCGGAACGCAGGATAATGCAGTTCCGGATATCCGCGCAAACTGACTTGGAGTGCCATGACCAATTCTTCTTTGGGGGATTGTTGCTGCACCGCTCTCCTGAATACCTGCGCAATATCCTCCTGCAGTTTTTGAGCGCGCACAAAATCAGTTTTGTCATTTTCATTGATTGGAATTACTGGGTGGTTTTGTTTCGGGGAAAACCTGTCGCCGTCAAATTTCAACAGCCGCTTTAGGTCTTTGGCATAATACATAATGCCCACAAAACAATACCATGCAATGAGCAGCCATGTAACCAGTACTATGAAATTCTGCCAGGAGATATTTTTCAGCATACAAGTATTTTTTAATCGCTTCCTGTACAAATAAACGATCATTGAATACCCTGTTTCAAGTCCAGCGGTCCCTGTACCTTTCCCAAATACTTCATTGACATTGTTTTGTTATTTGAAAAAACTTTGCTGTGATTTTTTGCCGTCCACTGAATCCCGGCTGCTGTTTTTGTGTGCCCGTTAGCTTTGTGAAATGAATGGCTGTATAAATAAATAGTCATAAATTGGCATCTCTTTAGCATAGTAGAATACAACCACCAACCAGCCTGCAGCTTTATGGAAAATGCGTCTGCTGAAATTTTAGTCAAAGATGTTCATGAGCTGGGCATCAGTCTTTCGCTGGCCCATCTGTTCGACATCAACCGCCTGACTTGTTTAAAGGAACTATTGGCCTGCCCAATGGGAGAATGGTTTGGCTTTACTGGCTTTAACCAGCACCTGCTGAATGAGCTGATCAATTACCTGGAGCAGAAAGCTCTGCTCTCACTGGTAAAGGAATAGCGGCTAGTATTTTCCCACCTGCCTGAATAATTGCATCAAAATATCTTTTACCGCCTCTATGTCTTTTTTCTCAGGGGAATAAGACTTGGATCGCATGCTGTCAGGTGAAAGTGTTGTCCGGTAGGTAGTGGAGAGCAGGGGAGCGATCTGTTCAAACAATGCCTTTTGCGAGCTTGCATTAATGATATGCAGGTCGCTGGCCGCCCGGAAAAAGATCCCTAGCTGGTCGACCGGCAACTGGCATAGCACTTTATGTGGCAGCTTATGTGGTACCTGTGCTTTTTGATGGGTGTGCAGTCCATTGAGTTTGTGTTCCAGGTAGGCCAGCTCTTCTGAAAACCAGTTGCTCAACTGCAGTTTTATACTGGGGTGCCGGTGCAACAGGCTGCTGTCGGGTTTTAGTTGCAACTGGTTCAGGGTTTTGGAATACAGCAATAACCGGTCAATCCTGTCATTCAGGTCATCCAGCCTCTGTAATTCAGCCGCAATTTTATTTACCATGTCATTGACGAACTCTTTGGCGTTGTAGTTCAGGTAGATCAATAATTGCTGTACGCCAGAGTAAATATTGGCCTGCTTTTTCCATTGCCCCACATCCTGTAATTCCCTGGTCAGTTCCTTGAAGAACATAATATCCCGGTAAGTAATACTTTGGACAGGGCTATCGTTTACAAAAGAATCCAGGCGCTCCAGGAGTTTGGCTGTTATTAGACCTTCTTCCGTCTCTTGCAGGACATTCCGAAGCAACTGCTGCTGTTGCCGCAATTCTTCCTTGGTCAGGGCCAGGTAAACATCAGGCACCTTTTCAAAACGGTCAAAATATTTGGAAAACCTTTCCTCGATAAAAGATAACAATGAAAGGATGGGCTGGTAAAAGCCATTATAGAATTGGATAGCCGTCTTATTGGGAGTATTCAGTTGCTGCTCCTGCTGGTAAAGCCTGTCCAGTAAATGAGTGCAGCCCAGCTGGTAGTTTTTGATAAAAACTTCGATTTCTTTTTCCTTGGTGAAGGCAAAGACCTCCTGCACCAATTGGGCTTTGATTTTATCGGTTTCTTCCAGCGCTTCCCGCAGGATCCTGTTCCTGTCTGCTTCCGTCAATACAAAATCTGCCGGCTGGCCGCCGGGTGCGGCCGCATTTACCAATTGATCCAGGTGTTCCAATTTGTATGCCATGACTGCCTCATTTGTCCGGGAAATAATGGTCTCATGGGTACAGTCCTGTTGTTGACTGTAAAATTAATGGTCAATCGTTTGGCAAATGGAAGTATTGTATTGGCAAATGGAAGTATTTTGTAAGGGAATTATTTCGCTGTTGCGGCTGGATCCTGGATAAAAACATTTGACCAGCATACCCAATCCAGTGCGCTTCGCTAAATTTCTGAAACTCCTTCTCCGTCTATTTGTGATGGATATAGCCAATCTTATGTTTACAGTTAATGTTGGCGACTTGGGCTACGTAATTTCTGCTATAGCAATCTACATAAAACTATTATCATAATAACCAGATAATAAACACGTTATAAGTTTACGATTTGCAACTGATTATTACTGCTAACCCTATGAAAGCAATCGTATGCAACCTATGGCGATCTTACCTGGTGTTTCTTCCATGTGTCCCCTCATGCAAAAATGCCTGAAAATATTTTTACCTGCCTTATTCTTTTTTTCATCAATACTGTACGGGCAAAAGCATAATTTAAAATTCGATCACCTGGATATCAATGCTGGTCTGTCACAGAATC
>JANPGT010000577.1:0-1576 GCA_031424135.1 Chitinophagaceae bacterium | reverse complement strand
AAATTATCCAGCATCTCCTCTGTCATTTTATCCAGATCATATTCGTTCTTCCAGCCCCAATCTGTACGGGCCACAGTATCATCAATACTTTGCGGCCAGCTGTTGGCAATGGCCTGCCGGTAATCTGGTTTGTAGCTGATGCTGAATTCCGGTATATGCTTTTGAATAGAAGCGGCGATTTCTTTGGGTGAAAAACTCATGCCCGATAAATTATACGAAGTACGCACCGATATTTTTGCTGCCGGCGCCTCCATCAGCTCAATGGTACCGCGGATGGCATCGGAGATATACATCATTGGCAGGTAGGTATCTGCCTGCAGGAAACATTCGTATTTTTTTTCTTCCAGCGCTTCGTGGAAAATTTCTACAGCATAATCGGTGGTACCACCACCGGGGGCAGATTTATAGCTGATGAGACCTGGGTAACGGATGCTTCTAACATCTACCCCAAACCGATGATGGTAATAGTTACACCAGAACTCACCGGCATATTTACTGATACCATACACGGTAATGGGTTCAATAATGGTTTGCTGCGGGCAGTTTTGCCGGGGACTGGTGGGACCAAACACCGCGATGGAGCTGGGCCAGTACACTTTATGAATCTGCTCTTCACGGGCAATATCCAGCACGTTCAGCAGGCCGGTCATATTCAGGTTCCAGGCAAGGTTAGGATTCTTTTCGCCGGTGGCGGAGAGGATGGCCGCCAGCAGGTAGATCTGGGTAAAGTTTTGCCGGATCACCTGCACATGCAGCATTTCCTTGTTCATTACGTCCAGGCTTACATAGGGGCCGGTGCCTTCCAGCAAAGGGTTTTGCTCACGCAAATCAGAGGCTACCACATTGGCATTGCCATATATTTTGCGCAGGGCCAGGGTTAGTTCAACGCCTATTTGTCCGCTGGCGCCAATTACCAGTATCTTTTCTTTGATCATAGCTGTTGTTTAAACGAATCATCAAATGTAGGGAGAATGGAGGATTAGTTGATTGCCCGCCCGGATGACCCGGTAGGGCGGGGTTGACTGGTTGATCGGTTGATTGGCTGGCCTGTTGATTGGTAGCGCAGCAACAGGGGAACAAGTAAAGGTATACCGGTTCCTCGTCAGCCTTCACCGTAAATTTCCATTGCAGCAATAAGAAAGGTGGCCAGGGATTACTTATTGGCGTCGGATAATTTTTGAATGCTGCCGGCATACAGGCGCCCGATGGGAATCTCGGTATCGCCCACTTCAATGTCGTGATTGGTAAAAGCTGTTATTTTACTGATGGAAACAATGAAAGACCGGTGCACTCGTACAAACAGGTGCTGGGGCAGCATGGCTTCCAGCGTACCCATGGATTGTTTTACCAGCAGGGGTTTTTCATTTACCCGGTAAATTTTTATGTAGTCCTTTAAGCTTTCTGCATAGATAATTTCATCCAGGAAAACTTTTACCATTTTTCTTTCGGCGCGGAAGTATAGGAAGCCATTGTTCAATGGCACAGATTCCTTTTCATCGGCAACAGGACCCGCTTTTGTTACCTTATTAACAGCCTTTAAAAATCGCTCCAGTGATACCGGCTTTACCAGGTAATC
>JANPGT010000576.1:0-4471 GCA_031424135.1 Chitinophagaceae bacterium | reverse complement strand
GATATTTTTTAACCTGACACAGTTTACTGAACAGACCCAAATCCCCCTGCACATTCAAAAAATTTGAGCCCACCCGAGAAAAATTTGGACCAACCCGAGATACATTTGGGCCCACCCGAGAATCATTTGGGCCTACCCGAGAAAAATTTGGACCGACCCGAGATACATTTGAGGCCACTTGCAACACGTTTGGGCCCACCCGAGAAAAATTTAGGCCTACCCGAGACACGTTTGGGCCAACCTGAAAGTCATTTGAGCCCACCCGCGAAAAAACATTCCGGACCAGAACTCAGAACTCCGTACTAAGAACTCCGAACTAAGAACTATGAACTAAAAACTAAGAACTATAAACTACCCAGGTAGGCTTTCGCTTTAGCATGCAAGCCGGCACTCAGCGGCGTTACCGGTAAGCGGAAATAATTGCCAATAAGGCCCAGCTCGGCCAAAAATGCTTTTACACCGGCAGGATTGTTTTCTGCAAACATAATTTCGTAGGCTTCAATCAGTTTATCGTTCAGTCCTTTGGCGTTTTTAAAATCGGCTTTCAATGCCAGGCGCACCATTTCCGAAAACGTCTTAGGGAAGCTGTTGGCAGCCACGCTGATAACCCCTTCCATACCACAGGCAATCTGGGGCAGGGCCAGTGCATCGTCACCACTCACTACAAAAAAATCTTCGGGCTTATCGCGCAGTATTTTCATGCACTGGGCCATATCGCCACCGGCTTCTTTAAGACCGGCAATATTATCTATTTCGTGGGCCAGGCGCAGCACGGTATCCGCATCTATATTGCGGCCGGTTCTGCCCGGCACATTGTACAGCAAAACCGGTTTTACGGTGGCAGCCGCAATAGCTTTATAATGCTGGTACAAACCTTCCTGCGAAGGCTTATTGTACCATGGACTGGCACTGAGCACTGCCGTGGCTTTATCCAGCGGTAATTTTTCCAGATCTTCAATTACTTCGCGGGTATTGTTGCCACCCACGCCCACCACCACGGGCACACGCCCGTTTACCCACTCATAGGTATAGTTTACAATCGCCTTCTTCTCGTCTTTGGTAAGCGTGGGGGTTTCACCGGTAGTACCAAGGGTAACAACGTATTCTGCACCATCTTTAATAACATAATCAATTACTTTGCCCAGGGCATCATAATCAATTTCAAAACTGGCGGTAAAAGGGGTAACCAGCGCAACACCGGTTCCACGAAGGCGATTACTAAGCGACATTTATATTTTGAATTTTGTATTTTAAATGTTGAATTGCCGGTACGTAACAGGGAGGTTGTATTTTGAGTGGAAATTCTGGATTTTAACGGAACACAGTTGCTGAGTTGCTTCCATTCAAAATTTATAATTCATAATTCAAAATAATCAGACCTCGTCCCAAAAGCCCATCTTGCCAAATTTCTTTATCCGGTTATTGATTCTTTCCTGGGGGTCCTGCTGCTTCAGTTCGCGCAGCGTATCTATCAATACCCGCTTCAGGTTTTGTGCAGCTTCATTATAGTCCCAGTGTGCGCCACCCAATGGTTCTGGCACCACGCCGTCTACCAGGCCAAACTTATACATATGATCTGAGGTAAGCCGCAATTCCTCAGCAGCTTTTTCTTTCATTTCCCAGGAGCGCCAGAGAATGGAGCTGCAGTTTTCAGGAGAGATCACCGTGTACCAGGCATTCTCCATCATGAATACTTTATCGCCAACGCCAATGCCCAATGCACCGCCCGAAGCACCCTCGCCGATAATGGTGCATATAACGGGTACTTTCAAACGCATCATCTCATAAATATTCCGGGCAATGGCTTCCCCCTGTCCTCTTTCCTCCGCTTCCATACCCGGATAGGCGCCCGGTGTGTCTATTAAGGTAATCACCGGTTTATTAAATTTCTCTGCCAGCCGCATTAAACGCAGGGCCTTGCGGTAACCCTCGGGGTTGGCCATACCAAAATTGCGCAACTGCCGCATCTTGGTATTGATGCCTTTCTGCTGGCCGATGACCATCACTGTTTCATCACCCAGCTGGGCAAAACCACCCACCATGGCTTTGTCGTCTTTTACATTACGGTCGCCATGCAGTTCAACAAAATTGGTGGCCATTTTCTGAATGTACTTCAGGGTGTAGGGCCTGTCGGGGTGTCGGCTCAGCTGCACCCGCTGCCAGCTGTTGAGATGAAGGGTAATTTCCCTTCTCTTTTCCAGTATCTGGTCTTTGTATTTCCTGATAAGTTCAGTAGAATCTATTTTAGTTTTTTCGGCCGACTGCTGCAATTTCTCTATTTCATCAAATAATTCTTTGATGGGGCGCTCAAAATCCAGGAACTGTCTGTTTTTATCTTCAGGCATTGTTGTTTTTTGTTGGGTGGGTAAAATTAAGGGAAAATGGGTATTGGTAAAATTGTTCGTGCCAACCTGCTGAGAACAAGGCTGGACTGCCTGTAAACACGGGGTTGCCGGTGAATTTAAAAGGTTGGAATAGGTACCCGCTTGCCGGTCCTCATCAATCCATAGTGTAAAACAGTTTTCTGGCAAACCAGGTAAAACTGATGAAGCAGTAAAACTTTTTAAACGGGCGAAAAGCCGGTTTACGCGTTTAAAAAGTTTATTTCCTGATATAATAAAAAAAAATTAAGCATAACAGCCTCTAAATTGCTACTTGAAAATTATGGTCAGCTACCGTACCGCCTGCGTTACTCCTTTTCCATCACTGATCTGCACCATTTATTAGCTTTAAAGTAGCTGGTCTGGAGACCCAATCCCAGCGAACAGTACTTTTTTTGCAACAATTGGTACTTTATTACCATTTATTAAAAAAAAACTTAAAAAAAAGACTAGATAAATTCAGCTGATTTGCCACAAATCCTTACATTTAACGAAATTTTAATACTTCAAACTAACATTGCTTATGCCAAACAAAACTCACCCTCTATGGAGGGGTGCGCTCTTTGCGCTGTTACTACTCTTTCTCGGCTTCTCTATTCAAGCACAAACAGTTGTTTCAGGAAATGTTTCCAGCAGTAAGGACAACCAGCCGGTAGCAAGTGCTACGGTTACGGTGAAAGGCACCAATATTGGTACGCAAACCAATGCCGATGGTTCCTTTAAAATTACCCTGCCTGCAGACAAAACCGTTCTTGTAATCAGCGCTGTTGGTTTTGACCCACAGGAGGTTTCTACCAGTGGAAAAACTTCTATTGCCATTGTTTTGGCCGCCAGGTTAAAAGCCCTCGATGAAATTGTTGTGACAGGTTATACCTCACAGCGTAAGAAAGATATCATTGGCGCCGTGTCAGTGGTAAGTGCCAAAGACCTGCAAGCCACACCAGCTTCCAACCTCGCGGTGCAGCTTCAGGGACGTGCGGCAGGCGTTACCATCAGTTCTGCCGGTGAACCGGGTGCAGGTGCGGTGGTAAGAATCAGGGGATTTGCCTCTGCAGGTAATAATGACCCGCTCTACGTTATTGATGGTGTACCTACCGACGATCCTTCCAAGCTTAACCCCAATGATGTTGAATCGCTGCAGGTGTTAAAAGACGCCTCTTCTGCTTCCATCTATGGCTCAAGGGCTTCCAATGGTGTAATCATTATCACCACCAAACAGGGAAAAAGCGGACGTTCTTCGCTTAGCTATGATGGTTATGTAGGCTCACAAATTGTTACTGACAAGATGATGCCGAAGATGCTGAATACTACCCAGTACATGGACTATTTAACAAAGACTACGGCAGCCTCTTATGTGCATCCTGTTTTTGGGAAGAATGGTTCTTTCGCCATTCCTGATTTTTACATTACAAGTGGTGCATTTAAAGGCGGCGTTTCAGCATCAGATCCAAAAGCTGACCCCAGCCTGTACAATATCGGCGCAGGTACATTCTACCAGATTTCCAAGACCAGCCCGGGCACCAATTGGTTCAAAGAACTGACAAGACCCGCGATGTTTACCAACCACCAGATTACAGCCAGCGGCGGAACAGACAAAGCAACGTATTCTGCAGGCCTTAACTATTTTGGCCAGGATGGTACTTTTGTAAATACCAATTTCAAACGTTACACTGCAAGGGTGAACACCTCTTTCAAACCGGTAAATTTCCTGCGTATCGGTGAAAACCTGCAGGTGAGTTATGAAGACCGTTTGGGTGGTGCCAACAGGGGCGAAGGCGATGCATGGGCATCTGCTTTCCGTATGGTACCTTATATACCTGTATATGATATAAAAGGTGGTTATGGCGGTAATGGTGTAGGTGAATCCGGCAACGGCAGTAACCCCATTGCCAACCTGGAGCGTGCAAGGGACAACACCAATAAATCTACTAAAGTATTCGGAAACGTTTTTGCAGAAATTCCGTTTACCAGTTACCTGAACCTGCGTTCTTCATTTGGCAATGGGGTTGCTGCCGTTGCCGGATTCACCTACACCATTACCGCCATAACCACCTTTTATATCATATACAGGTATATAAGGTACCATACGG
>JANPGT010000575.1:0-15255 GCA_031424135.1 Chitinophagaceae bacterium | reverse complement strand
GTTTCAACATATAAAAATATGCCGGTAGTGGGCGGTAAGAACTGATGGTAAACAGGTGAAGGCATGAACTTGATCAGGTATTAACCTGCTGACTTTTTCTTAGAATAAGTATTAGAAGAATTAATGATCATTAAAAGAAGGAAATGTTGATCCAACAGAAATGGACGTTCACCTGGTTTACCAGTATTGTGCGCTGCAAATTGATACAATTTCCAGCCCTGCATGTTTCACTTGTGTGAATGAAATATGAAACCCGGAGAGGTGGCCATGCAAAAAAAACAGTCGCGAAGAAAGTTTGTACATCGGAATAATCACTCCATCCGGTAGCCGATCATTTTGCAATACGAGTTTAAAGAGGTTATTTTTCCAAAATGCGAAATATATTCAGATATGTTTAAAGATGAAAAATAGCTAAACACGCAAATTGCCAGATGATATTATTGAACATTTCTTATCTTTATGCTACGTTATTAATTTAATGTGCTTATTAATAGTGAAGAATAAATAAAGGAGTAATAAATATTGCGGGCCTTAAATAATTGATTATCACATTTGAGAGAAACCAAAATCAATCCCTCACTCTCCGCCAGCTTAGTATAAGTATTTGAAAGCCCCGGTTGATGGGGCTTTTTTATGACTCTGCAGGACCGCTTCTGTACTGAAAGTAAAGTGGCCGCTATATTCTGTTACTTATATTCCTGAGAACTTACTATTCAAATTAACTGAGGTGTTGTAGCGAGGGATTTAATAGTATTAACGTTTGCCTAACTTCCTTTAACAAGAATTTTAAAGCGCGCATCCGATCTTTGTGCCACAAATAAAGACAATTCAATTTTTTCTCATAAGCAGTTAGTTTTGGTTAACAGGCCTTGTTTCTACAAGGCCTGTTCTGTTTTATATCCCGCTCAATTCTGAAGATCCTGTATTAACGTTTTCTTGGTAAACAACTGTGTAAGAATGTCTTCTCATATATGTTGAGTAACAATTTAAAATTCTACAATTATGAAAAAGACATTTACATTCTTATTTTTTGCCGGAATGATGACAACTGCAATGGCACAAAACGGCGGATCCGGACAGCACCGTAATCAAAATAGCGATAACCGTAATCAGTCTACCGTTAATTCCAATAGTAACCAGGGGGCAGGACAGTATAATGGAGGCTATGGTCAGCAGGCACAGGGTAACAACGGCTATCAGCAGAACAGTGGCAATGGTCAAAACAATGGCTATCACCAGAATGAACAGGAGTATAGCCGGAACAATGAAAATAGGTATGGCAACGACAGGCGTTATGATAGAAGGGATGATAATCGCGGGTACCATAACAATGATCGTTATGACCACAGATACCACGGTTTTGAAAGAAGAAGAGCGTACGAAAGGTATAACCGTGGGAGGGCAAATGTGGGTTTCTCAATAAGGTTTGGACACCCGGTTAGGTTCTGATAAACCAGTAATCTATAAGGTATTCCCACTCACTAAACCCTGCCCCGGCGGGGTTTAGTATTGTATCAATGCAGTAAACATTCCCTATGCTATCAAGCGCTATTTTTCTGCACAACCCGGTACATCTATACCAGGTTTATCTTTCTATGGAGTACGGGCGGATAGCTATGAATGAAGACATTGCCCGTGGGAGAAATATTAATGGTGCCCTCTGTTACAGGCAGAATTTCGCTTTCAAGGAACTGCAGTTTAGCAATCAGTTTTTCCACGGCTTTCCTTGATTTTTCATCTGTTAAGTCAGCATAGTGGAGGTGGTTATAGGTAATAACATTATAAAGGGTATGCATGACTGAATTTTTAGTACGCTGTAAGGTAGACTATTATCAGCAGTAAGCGCCGGTAGAGAATACAAGTGCAATAGCTGACCAGATCTGCCTTAAACAGGGCAATGGTGTTTATATACTTGCACAGGCCAGTTTACCCAGTGTTTTCAAGCCATTTTCAGTTTTCTCATTCCATTCCAGCCCATAACTCAGACGCATGCAATGGCTGAACTGTTTTTGCAGGGTAAACATGCTGCCGGGGGAGAAGGTTATTTTGCGGCCAACCGCCATACTATATAAATCAATGCTGTTAATTTGCCTGGGCAATTCCACCCATAGAGACAAACCTCCCTGCGGCCTGCTCATTTTTGTGCCTTCCGGAAAATGTTGTCCAATCACCCTTACATACTGCAGGTAGTTGGCGTGCAGTGTTCTTCTTAGTTTCCGCAGGTGTGCTTCATAACGGCCGGTCTCTAAAAAACTTCCTATAGCTTCATGCGTTACCGGCGTATTGCCCAGGCTGTGAAACAGTTTTATTTTGGAGAGCTGTGGCATAAATTTTCCGGCGGCTATCCAACCCACCCTATAGGCCGGTGCCAATGTTTTGGAGAAAGAACTGCATAATAATACCAGGCCGCTTTCATCGTACGATTTACAGCAGGTGGGCCTTTTATCACCAAAATACAGGTCGCCATAAATATCATCTTCAATCAGCGGCACATTGTATTGCTGCAGCAGGCGCACCGCTTCCTTTTTGTTTTCTTCCGGCATCAGGCTGCCAAAGGGGTTGCTGTAATTGCTTACAAATAGACAGGCGGCCAGTTTTGTGCTGGCCATTATTTTTTTCAGGGATTCCATGTCAACGCCGGTTTGCGGGTTGGTAGGCAATTCCAGTACTTTTAAACCTAGGCTTTGCGCCAATTGTAAAATACCGTAGAAGCAGGGGCTCTCTACCGCAATGGTATCACCTCTTTTGGTAAGCGCCATCAGGCAATACGCAACGGCAGATATACAACCGGCTGTGGTAAGAATATCTTTATCCGCCAGCTTTCCCTTCCAGGTAAAAGACCATTTGGCAACAGCACTTCTTAGTTTTTCATTTCCCTGCAGGGATTCGTACATGGTACCGCCGCCCGGCAATGTTCTCACTGCCTGCAATATGCCTTTGTTTAATTTGGCAACGGGCAGAAGGGAAAGAGCGGGCACACCGCGGGAAAAAACAGTAAAATTTTTTTCGTTGGCATCGTTAAAAGTATTTTCAAAAATATCAGTGGTCGATGTTCCAGCGGGTTTGCTGCCGGGGCGGCTGGCCTCCGGCATGCCCAGCTTTCTGCGGAATGAATGGCTTACATAATAGCCTGACTGCGGCTTAGATTCTATGAGTGATTTTCTCTCCAGTTCATAATACGCAAACTGGGCGGTACTCATGCTTACCCCATGCTGGCGGCAAATCATTCTAATGGACGGCAGTTTGTCGCCTGCTTTCAGCACTTCCGCGTGAATCTGTTGCTGCAGGCTGCTGGCAATTTTAATATAAAGTAATTCCCTGGTAGCGGCACTTTTTTTCATCGGCAAAAACTGTATTGGTTAAAAATACTAAAACTGTATCTGTACTGGTATAAATATTTTGCGCAGTTTTGCAGTTGAAATGATTGTTTCCGGCACGCATTAAAATTCTTTGAATGGAAGCTATTGCAAAAATCCCCTTTCAGTTAATTGATTGGTCTGCTGTCAATAAAATAATGCATCCCGGCACCGCCGGTACAGCGTGGTGGCAAACCCTGCAATTGCCGGGACTGCGCATCCGCGTAGTGGAGTACACGCCCGGCTACCTGGCAGATCATTGGTGCAGCAAAGGACACCTGGTGTACTGTATCAGCGGATCATTTGAAAGCGAACTGGAAACAGGCGGGATTTTCATTTTGCAGCAGGGCATGGGCTATATAGTGTCTGACGATATGAGCACACACAGGTCTACTACCAAAGAAGGGGTACAACTATTAATCATTGATGGTGACTTTTTAAAATAATAAACATGAGAACATTTATTGTTGATTCATTTACCAATGAACCGTTTAAAGGAAACCCTGCAGGCGTCTGCTTCCCGGCGCAGGCTTTAACCGACGCGCTGATGCTGCAAATAGCCGGTGAGCTGGGGCTTTCTGAAACCGCTTTTGTGCAGCCAATAGAAGAGAGCGTGAATGTTTACAGTATCCGGTATTTCTCCCCAAAAAAAGAAATTCCTCTATGCGGTCACGCGACACTGGCGGCCGCAAAAATATTATTCAGCCAAAGCGACGCGCATGAAATTCATTTCACCACTATCGGGAAACTGGATTTGCTGGTTACGCGCCATGGTGAAGAAATTACCATGCAGTTTCCAGTATACGATACGGTTGCTGCCACTGTTTCACCGGCAATGCTGGCCGCACTGGGTATTCCGGAAGTAAATAATGCAGCCTTCAGCAGTCAGAATAAAATTATATTGCTGGAAATTAACGAGACTGAAATATTGGCCTCGCTGCAGCCGGATTTTAATGCGCTGGTGAAAACACATGATGGCATAAACGGCGTACTGGTAACGGCACCTGCAACAGGAGGTGAATATGATTTTCACTACCGTTATTTCTGGCCCTGGGCCGGCACCAATGAAGACCCGGTAACAGGCGGCGTACAAACTTTTTTGGCAAAGTACTGGAGCGAAAGACTGCATAAAAAAACGATGAGGGCATTTCAGTCGTCTGCGCGTACTGGTCGTATGACGGTGTCATTGCAGTATGATAAAGTATTTATCAGCAGCCAGGCGGTGATAATACTGGAAGGCAGTATGCCGGTATTTGGGAGCCAGGTGTAAAAGCAATCTGTTAAATTAAAAAGATGTTCTATGAATGCACTCCAGGAGAAAATGTTTGCAGAATTGCGTAACAAGACGGTGTTTAACGATGCGCAGCAATACGGGTATCAGTACCTGGACAGCGTACTGGATCGAAATGTTTATCCCACGCAGCAGGCGATTGATGATTTAAAAGTATTTAATGAAGCCTTGCCCGATCATAACGGTGATGCAACCGCTGTGCTGGCCCTGCTGCATACTTATGGAAGTCCGGCTACCGTGGCGCAATTGGGCAGCAGGTATTTTGGATTTGTGTGTGGCAGTGCCATACCTGCCGGTCTTGCTGCCAAGGGCCTGGCCACTTTTTGGGATCAGAACACCGGTATGTATGTGCTGTCACCGCTGGCGGCAAAATTGGAGGCCGTGGTGGAGCAATGGCTACAGGCAATTTTTAATTTGCCGGTTAATACAGTCGCGGGTTTTGTAAGCGGCACCTCTTCCGCCAATCTTTGCGGACTGGCAGCGGCGCGCTACAGGCTGCTGAAAAACCAGGGATGGGACATCAACGCAGAGGGGTTTTCCAGCGCCCCCGCCATCAGGATAATTGCCGGTAAGGAAGCCCATTCAACTATTCTTAAAGCCATCAGCCTGCTGGGCTTTGGCCATAAATCAATAGAATTTGTGGAGACAGATGAGCAGGGACGTATAATTCCCGCATTGATACCGGCACTGGATAACAGCTGCCTGCTGATACTGCAGGCCGGCAATGTAAACAGCGGTTCTTTTGATGATTTCGCCACTATTTGTAAAAAAGCAAAAGAGGCAGGTGCCTGGATACATATAGATGGTGCATTCGGACTGTGGGCGGGTGCCGCTGAAAAACTACAGCATCTTACCAACGGCGTTGAACATGCGCATTCCTGGGCAGTAGATGGGCATAAAACATTGAATACGCCGTATGATTGCGGCATTGTGCTTTGTGCAGATAAAGAGGCATTAACCAGCGCCCTGCACATGTCGGCCGGATACATAGTACTCAGCGAAGACAGGGACGGCATGTTTTACACGCCCGAAATGTCTAGAAGAGCAAGGGTAATAGAGTTGTGGGCTACCATGAAATACCTGGGCAGGCAGGGGATAGATCAGATGATTACTACCATGCATGAAAGAGCGGTGCAATTTGCGGCAGCAATAAGCGCGGTAAAAGGTTTCACTGTGCTGAATGCTATTGTATTTAACCAGGTGATTGTCTGTTGCGAAACAGATGAGACCACTACCGCTGTTGTAAAACAAATACAGGAGCTGAGAGATTGCTGGGTGGGCGGCTCAGTATGGAAGAATAAAAAAGTGATCAGGGTGAGCATTTGCTCATGGGCTACCACCGAAAAAGACATTGATCTTGCTATAGCCTCTTTTGAACAGGCACTGCACATCATACAAACACGCATTATATGATTGAAACATTAAAGACATTATTCAGACGCGATCTTGAAAAATTAAAAACAGAAATTGAATTGTACAGGGAGGAGCATGTAATCTGGCAAACAGGCAAGGGTATCTCAAATTCAGCAGGCAATCTCTGCCTGCACTTAGTGGGTAACCTGAATGCTTATATTGGTGTGGGGCTTGCCAAAACAAATTATGTACGCGAAAGAGATCTGGAATTTTCTTTGAAAAGCATACCCCGGCAGGCGCTTATCCAAAAACTACTGGCAACCATGCAGGTAGTAGAAGCAGGACTGAATGCACTGGGGCAGGATCAAATGGAGAAAGATTTCCCTGTGATTATATGGGATAAGCCTACCGGTATGGAATATACCTTAATACACCTGCTTACCCATTTGAATTACCACCTGGGCCAGGTAAACTACCACAGAAGATTGCTGGAAGCGCAATAGCATTACTGTTTTACGGCAGCTGTTTCAGCATATCGTGGTTGTCTTTACTATCGTGCCAGAAAGAGGCTATCAGCCGGTAGCCCCATTTTGTATAAAACCCGACCGCCTTTTTATTACTGGCCTGCACGCCACCCCAAAGTACAATGGTGTGAATTTTCCTGCTTTTCAATTCAGTTTCTATCAGTGCATACATAGCGCTGCCCAGTCCGCTGCTTTGCCACTCATCTGCTACGGAAGGCGCATAGGTAACTGTACTGTTTTCATCAAACTGCAGTCCGCGTTCCGCATACCGCTGCCTGTCCCATTCAACCATTCCATTTTTGACAAGCATATACGAGATGATCTTCCCTGATGTTTCGTCAACAGCAATACAGCGTTGGGTATCTCCCGGCAAATGCGCGCAAATTTCATTTACGGTGGCCGCATCAAAGGCATGCGGGCCAAACCGGGATCGGCTTTCGGCAGAAAGTGCCTGCAGGTATGCAAGCAGCAAGTGGGCATCCTCCTTTTCCATGGTACGGATGATGACAGATTTTTGATTGGCAAGTGTGATGGTCATGTATACAAATTAACTATAAATATGATGCTTCGTTTGGGGTAGTCTTTTTCATCGACAGGCATTATGGGCTGGTGAAATAACTGCTCTTTTCTTATTAGATTTGAGAGTGATAACGGTGAAGTATCCATTTTTGAAATAAAGCGACAGTAACATGCTTTAAAAAAAAATACAGCCTGCAACTATTGCGGATTATATTGCCGCGGCACCAGCACCCGCACAGGAAAAATTAATGCAGCTGTACGATTGCGTCCGGGCTGCAGCACCCGGCGCCACGGAAGGGCTGAAATGGGGAATGCCTGCTTTTTCCTACCACCGCATATTGGTAACTTTTGCAGGCTTCAAAAGACATATCGGGTTCTATCCAACCCCATCGGCTGTAAAAGCCTTTGAAGAGAAACTTACCTGCTATATCACTGCGGAAAGTTCCATACAGTTTCCGCTGGATAAGCCACTGCCACTTTCACTGATCCGGAAGATTATCCTGTTTCGTGTTAAAGAATGCCTGCAGGAAGATAAGAAATGGAAAGGTTGATGGTTGCAGGCCATTAATTTTGCTCACCCGAATCTCCGGGATGGTGAACGACCCCTGCCAGGTCTACTACACATGCAGCGGAATAAACAATGCGGTCATTCGAGATTTTAGTTTTCCATTTTAACAGGCCGGTGGCTGCATTCAGTGCGTGTACAGTACTGTTTTCACCTGCAATATATACGATGTCGTTCGCAACAGTTGGGCTACTATAGATATGGGTGCCCATTGTGTTGTATGTCCATTGTAATTTGCCCGTCGCGGCATCCCAGGCATACAGGTAACCATTATCGCTACCGCCATATAACCGCCCATTGTATACTGCCAGCCCGCCCACGATAATGCCTGCTTGCTGGGGAGGAGCATCGCTGAACCACCTGATGGCACCGTTGGTAATATCCATAGCACAAACCTGGTTGGTACTGGCACCCATATAGGTGGAGGCAACATACAGGGTGCCGTTGGCAACCGTTGGGCTGGAGAAATATGACCCGGTGCCGTAGCCATTATCTGTATTTTTTTGCCAGATTAAAACACCGGTAGCAGCCTGTAATGCATATACTGTGCTGTTTTGTGTAAAAAGGTATACCACATTGTTTGAAACAACAGGATTGGACCGGTTGCTGGCTTCGTTCAAAGCATATTTCCATTGCTGTTTGCCTGTTAGTGCATCATAGGCGTAGCATGTATTGTCACTGGCACCTGTGTATACCAGTCCATTGGCGAAAGTAGGCGCTGCGTTGCTTACACCCGGCACGTTGCCATAGACAGACTGCCATTTCTGGCCCGGGTATTTTATGCCGTTGAGAATTTGAACAGTAGTATCAATTGCGTAGAGTTTTCCATTCTCACAACTAAAATACAATATGCCATTGCCGGCTGCCGGTGTTTGCTGTATAACGCCTCCGGTGGGCTCACTGCCTGTATAAAACTTCCATTCCAGCAAGCCGGTGATGGCATTTACAGCATACAGTGTACGGTCTGCACTTCCAAAAATAACCAGGTTGCCCATTACAGTTGGGCTGCTTACAATAATGCCTGAAGTTGCGAACTTCCATTTTAGCTTACCTGAAACAGCATCCAGCGCGTACATATTGCCGTCTGTGCTGCCTATAAAAACTGTTGACCCTATCTTGTTATTACCGTCAACAACAGCAACTTCAAAACTGCATTTGCTGCTGTCGTAGCTCAGCGAAAACATATCTACGCCTGTCAGCAGCGGTTTGCCGCCGGCTTTCAGTTTCACGTTGGTAATTCCGGTAATGGTAAATGTTCCCGCATCCCTGAAATACAGCCCATTGATGGTATCGGAACTGATGGTATAGCTACCGGGCGCGGTTACATTTACGGCAACGGTTAAATAATTAGAGGTATCGGCAGAAACATCCTTTTTGTAAGTACCGTATAATACAAGACCTGTACAGCTACCCCCGGCACCACCCAATGTTCCTTTGGCGGCAAGAGGGGCAGGTGGATTATTCACCGGAAGCGGCGGTTTATTGCAACCCACTATAAAAGATAACAGTAGCAGCAATGCAGTCGAAAACCGGGTAGTCCGTAACACAGGCAAGGTTTTAGTCTGTGAAAGATACTGTTTTTGTCAAATAAAACAAAGTGAGTACAGTCTGCGGCTGCCTGTTTGCGTACAGTGATAAAAATGACACTATAGAAAAGAAGAATGCCGGGAAGGGGCAGTTTACTTAAGTGCGGCCTGGTGTACTGCGGATGGCGTTTTATTCAGCCGGTAAATTCCGAAGCATAAAATCACGCGTATTGCCGCCCATTATTTTTTCGATATCAATCCTGTTGAAGCCTTCTTTCAGCAAGGCATTTACAACTTCTTTGAAGCCGTTGATATCATAACTGCATTCGGTGGCGCCGTCAAAATCTGAGCCCATGGCTACTTTCTCTACGCCAATTTTATCTGCTACATACCTGATGGCTTTTGCGGTGGCCATTGCATCGGATCCGCAGACAGCTTTCTCCCACATGCCTATGCCCACCAGTCCGTTGCGGCGGCCAATTTCGGCAATCTGCGTGTCAGATAAATTCCGCACATTATCGCAGGTGCCTTTGGTGCCACCATGCGAAAGTATCAGGGGCCCGGTGGTAACCGCAAAGATGTCATCAATCAGTTTTGGTGAAGCGTGTGCAATATCAATGATAATGTGTTTTTGCTCCATCGCCTTCAATAGCGCCCTTCCTTTTTCGGTAAGACCTCCTTTTTGCGTGCCGTGGGCAGAGCCACCCCATTCATTATCAAAAAAATGGGTGAGGCCAATATAGCGTACCCCCGCATTGTAAAAAGTATCCAGGTTGCGGATGTCGTTTTCAAGGCAGTGGGCACCTTCCAGTGCCAGCATGCCCGCGCATAAATTGTGCTGTTGTTTGCGATCGGTTATAAATTGTGCCAGGTCCTTTTGGTTGCTGATAACACGGAACACCCCTTTGGAGGCAGCTGCATACCCATGCAGGCGCCTGCATTGATGCAGGGCCCTTGCCTTAATACTGAACCAGTCTGACGGCGCTTGCAGTTGTGCGAAACTCAGCAGGGCTATCTGGTCGGTTTCGCCGGTATTGCTGTCGTAATTGATGCCCCTGGGCGTTTTGCTTACAATGCTGAACACCTGGAAGGCCGCGTTGGCTTCCTGCATGCGGGGAATATCTACATGGCCATTGGCTGCCCGCTTCAGCAGGTTACGGTTCCATAAAAGTGCATCGCAATGTAAATCTGCAATAAAGGGAATGGAATCGTACCAGCTAACTTTTGTGATGGTGGCAGAAGGATGCACCACTTTGTTCATGGACCTGTCTACGATGCCCGGTGCCAGCCAAAAAAATAGTATTGCAACAACAGGCAGCACAAGGCCGGTAATTTTCAGGAATTTTTTCATGGCAGGAAATTTATCTTAAAATGAGTATAAGAAAATACCCACTATTACCGGTATATATTACCCGTTGAAAAACTGCAAATAAAAGTAAATAGAAGCATTTTTTTATAAGCTCCTTTTCTCTTTTACACGCTCAGCTTACCAATTACCCATTTGTTCAGGTATAATACGGTCAAGATGTTCTTCCGGTTTGTGCTCTCTCCATTTGGGGTCATACTTTACAAACCAGGAAAGCCAGAGTGTTCTGGAAAGCCGCATCAGGGGAGGCTGAATTACAATCAGCATAATGGCGTTGGAGATAATCCAGGTTAAAAAACGATTGTCTTCAAAAGAAAATCCAATCAGTACCCACCATGCAATACAGGAAGCAACGCAAATGGCTACAGAAAGTGCATAGCTTACATAGCCGGTGCCATAGTAAAAGCCCACTTCAATTTCTGTAGGCTGACCGCAAACAGTGCACTTGTCTACCATTTTTACCACGGAAGACAGTTTATAGGAGCTCTTCTCTTTGTAGATAAAACTTTCCCTGCAGCGCGGGCATTTATTGGTTAACACCGATAACAGATAGCCCGGGCGTTTTTCTTGTTCTGACATGATACCTGGTTGAGCTGCAAAGGTACATTTACTGCTGAACAATAAAAGTGATTTAAGTTACTGTTCCAGCACTTTTTCCATCTGCATGCTGCGCGATCCTTTAATTAATATAGTGGCGCCGGAAAAATGCTGCTGCTGAAACCATTCCTTCGCCTGCTGTGCATTGGCTGCGCTGGTATAGGGATGGGATATTTTCAGGAAATCGCCACCGGCCAATACCACATGCTGCCAGCTGTATTTGCCAATTAATGCTACCAGCTGCCGGTGTTCTTCCAGGCTTTCGTTACCCAGTTCTGCCATGCCGCCCAGCACCAGTACTTTATTGGCAGCAGGCAGTTTGGCAAAATTCTCCACCGCCGCTTTCATACTGCTGGGGTTGGCATTGTACGCATCCAGTATAATGGTATTGCTATCTTTTTGCACCAATTGAGACCGGCTGTTGGAAGGGGCATAGGCTTCAATGGCCGCTTTTATTTTGTTGCCGGGTATATTAAAATAAACACCCACTGCTGCAGCGCACAGTATATTGGGCAGGTTATAATCACCTACCAGCTGCGTATGAACAAGTTCGTTAATACCATTATTAAATTGTACATCCAGGAAGGGCTCGCTTTTAATGGCCTGTCCGGTAACGGTGGCATTCTGCGTGCCATAGGTATATACAGCTGCTATTCCTTTACTCATTTGCTGCAGGTAATCATAATCCCACATTACGAATGCTGCGCCTTTATTGTCGCGTAAATAATCATAGAGTTCACCCTTACCTTTTTTTACGCCTTCTTCGCCACCAAAACCTTCCAGGTGGGCTTTGCCTGCATTGGTAATAATACCATGGGTTGGCATGGTATACTGGCAATAGCCTGCAATTTCCTGCTGGTGGTTGGCGCCCATTTCTATAATGGCCAGCTGTGCATCTTTTTTTATTTTCAGAATGGTCAGCGGTACACCTATATGGTTGTTCAGATTGCCTTCGGTGGTGTAAGTAGTGTATTGTGCAGCCAATACGGCATTCACCAGTTCTTTGGTAGTGGTTTTGCCATTGCTTCCGGTAATGGCAATAAATGGAATGGAAAACTGTTGCCGGTGGTGTTTGGCCAAATCCTGCAATGCTTTCAGTGCATCCGGCACCAGGATGGTTTTTTCGTTTACCGCAAATGCTGCTTCGTCAACTACGGCATAGGCAGCGCCGGCTTCCAATGCTTTTTGCGCAAAGCTGTTTCCATTAAAACTGGGTCCTTTTAATGCAAAGAAAATATCGTCCTTTTTTATTTTCCTGGTGTCTGTTTCCACAGACGGGTATTGAAGATATATCTTATATAACTGTTCGATGTTCATCAGACAATGATTTACGGATGAGGGCGAATTTACACCAATAACAAACGCCAATAAAAATGAATGAATTGAATGTGCTGGAATGGCGGGCTGCGGGCGAATGACGATGTGGTCCTAAAACAAAAGCCGCTCCATAAGGAACGGCTTTGTTGTATTCGTTTTCAAATAATCTAATCCGGCTATTATTTCTTGCGGCTGTTCTGCCTGCGTTGTTTGTAGTTGATACCTGTACCGTGGCCATTGCCTTCGGGACTGCCTACACGGTCCATAGCGCAACGGAAACCAACGGTGCTGGAAGCCTGGTCCTGCTCAAGGAAGCGGCGTGTACCGGGGCTTAACCAGTAAGCGCGGTCGTTCCAGCTACCACCCTTAATAACCCTTGATTTATCGCTGATAAGGGTAGTAATACCGTAACCGTATGCAACGCCTGCTACAGTGGAGTCACCATCCAGGTAATTGATAACATCACCTTTCTGGTAGTTACGGCGGTTCTTGCTTTCTTCGTCGGTTATATAACGGCTCTTAATATGACCCAGGCTATCTCTTTCAGCCTTACCACTTGTCATATCAACAGTAGTATACTTATTACCACGGTAAGAAGCTACATCGTCATTGTCAACATTAGACAAAGGACGGTAAACATCGGCTGTCCACTCATTTACGTTACCGCTCATGTTATACAAACCGAATCCGTTGGGATAGAAAGATTGTACAGGTGCAGTGTACACAGCACGGTCGTTCAAACCACCTGCAACACCCATGTTATCACCGGCACCTCTTTTGAAGTTGGCCAGGAAGGTACCCTGCCAGCTGCCACGACGTGCATCACGCAAACCATTTACATTCTGGCTCCAGGAATACACCTGTTTGTTGGCCAGTAATTCTTCACCTCTCTTACCTTCTTTTTTAGACGGCATAGGGTTCTGGTTTACCAGTCCTAAGGCAGCATATTCCCACTCGGCTTCCGTTGGTAAACGGTAGCCAGGTAATAAGATACCATCTTCAAAATTTACATTGGTACGCGGTGTACCGTTAGGATTCTTTAAAGGGTTCTTTTTAGACTTTGCAGCCTGTCCGGGAGTGGGTTGATACTCGCCCAGTAAATAGGCTTTGGTGTCAAAATTCTCCTGGCCAAGGCCAGTTAAATTCTTCAAAGAATTTTTATTGATATAACCTCTTTTCACCAACTCGCCTTCATTTACGCGGTCTGTTCTCCAGGCGCAAAAATCATTGGCTTGTTTCCAGGTTACACCTACTACGGGGTAATAATTATACGAGGGGTGACGCAGGTAGTACTCTACCAGTGGCTCGTTATAGGCCAGCTCACTTCTCCACACCATGGTATCTGGCAGTACAGCATTACGAACGGCAGCAAATTCATCTCCGTCAAACACTGTATTTACCCAGTACATATACTCACGGTAGTGAACGTTTGCCACTTCTGTCTTGTCCATGAAGAAAGAGTTCACGGTAATACGGCGTGGAATATTATTCCAATCGGCCATTACATCCTCCTGGGTAGCTCCCTGGGTAAATGTA
Organism: Chitinophagaceae bacterium; assembly: GCA_031424135.1. GTDB lineage: Bacteria > Bacteroidota > Bacteroidia > Chitinophagales > Chitinophagaceae > JACMLD01. The sequence goes on along the minus strand of JANPGT010000575.1, from coordinate 1,305 downwards.
CCGCCCTGCACAAACACAAGGCCGGGACCGGTTTTCTGTTCTTTTTCTCTTGACACCTGGTAACCACCCATGTTTTTATCATTGTAGTTCCAGCCAGTCACATCGGACTTACCACTTTTGTTCTTGCTTTTGCAAGAAGCCACGCTCGCCGCGCAGGATAGGATAATTAATAAAGTCTTCCAGTTCATTTTAATAGCCATTTTGAAGCCGGTTTTAGAACAAAATAACGGGATGTTGAAACTTATATTGTATTTGAGACCAAAGCTTTTCATTGTGAAATGCGAATATAGGTAGCTTTCTGCGATACGATTCGTATAAATACGTTAAAAACAGTGCCAGTTTTCCTATTTATGGAAGATGATTCTAGCTGGGTCGCCCTTTCCGGGATTCGCCTTAAGGAATGTTCAACGGGTGGCTCAGCTTTTCTGTAGCTAACCAAGGTGTAGGGAGAGCCGCCCTGTTCGGCATCCATTGCCTGGAAATTCAGGAAAGGGTGGCCCTCCTGGATGCAGACCTGATAACCACATAATTATTAACGCAATAATACTACCCGCCCGGAATGAGCGTTCATAAATTTCTGAAAGCTGACTGTACATGCGAAATAGCTGTTTTTTCCTTTTACTGCTACTGATGGGATGTATTCCCCTGCATGCTCAGCGTACCTATAAAAACGCTTCGGTACTGGCTTCGGGCAATTGGTACAAAATAGGCGTAAAAGAACCCGGTATATATAAAGTAGACCTTACCCTGTTAAGCAAGCTGGGTGTCAGCACTTCTGGTATTGCGGCTGCTGGCATAAGGGTATTTGGAAACGGTGGAGGCATGCTGCCGGAAGCCTGTAATGGCGCAAAAAAAGACGACCTGGAAGAGAATGCCATACAGGTAGTGGATGGGGGAGATGGGGTACTGAATGGCAATGATTACTTTCTATTCTATGCCGCCGGACCCGATATATGGCTAAAAGATTCTGTTAACCAGCGCTTTAAGCACCAGAAAAACCTCTACAGCAACCAGGCTTTCTATTTTATCAGCATCGGTGGCACGGGTAAGCGAATTCAAAATCAAACACTTACGCCTGCAGCTACTACCGCCGTCACTGCTTTTTCTGACCGGTATTTTCATGAGCTGGATTCCGTAAACTTCCTCAGCAGCAGCAAAGACTGGTATGGTGAAGAGTTTTCCACCTTGCCCGGCCGAAACAGCAGCCAGGTTTTTCCAGTGCCGCTTGCCAATATTAATACCAGTCAGCCTGCTACATTGGTTTCAGCCTGCGTGGCCCGTTCGCTGGGCGGCAGCAGCCGCTTT
>JANPGT010000574.1:0-2059 GCA_031424135.1 Chitinophagaceae bacterium | reverse complement strand
CAGTAATCTGTCTGTAACTGAATTTGAAAAAGCCATTGCCCAAAAAAATATCCAGGTACTGGATGTACGCACACCGGGTGAATACCAGTCTGGCCACCTTGCCAATGCATTACAGGCCAACTGGAATGATGAAGCACAGTTTCAGGAAAGGACAAAAGCGCTGGATAAAAGCAAACCCGTATACACTTACTGCCTCAGTGGCGCCCGTAGCAATGCCGCTACTATTTGGCTGCGCAGCAACGGATTTACGGCCTACAATCTTGCAGGTGGCATCAATGCATGGAAGATAGCCGGCAAACCGGTGGAGATGGCAAAACAGGTTACACAAATCAGCATGCAAGAGTACATGGCACAAATTGCGGCCAACAAAACGGTATTGGTAGATATCGGTGCTGTTTGGTGCCCACCCTGTAAAAAAATGGGTCCTGTTGTAGACTCGCTGGCGGCAGCCCATACAGCACAGTTTGTACTGCTTAAAATAGATGGTGGCGACCAGACAAATATCTGTGCCGCATTAAAAGTAGATGCATTCCCGACCTTCATCGTATATAAAAACGGTAAAGAAACCTGGCGCAAACAGGGCCTGGTAGAAGTAAAAGAGCTGATGTCTGAATTATAACCATTCCATTAAATATATAGCTAACCTGCGAAGGCCTTTTCGGCGCAGCAGGTTTTCCATAACTGGTAGCCGCCGGAAAGATTGTGCACATGATTGTACCCATGCTGCCGCAATATCCGCTGCGCCAGGTAACCTCTCAATCCAGCTTCGCAATAAATATAAATCTTCCTGTCTGCCGGAATTTCGTTCATGCGTTTCCGTATTTCGTCTACAGGAATATTTACGGCACCAGGTATCCGGCCTTCTGCATATTCATCTGCGCGGCGTACATCCAGCAACACATCTTCCGGCTGCAGCTTGTCCAGTTCATTCCAGTAAAATACATGTAACCGCTGCAGTAAAATATTCTCGGCCACAAATCCGGCCATGTTTACCGGGTCTTTCGCAGAAGAGTATGGCGGGGCGTACCCATGTTCAAATTCAACCAGGTCGTAAACTGTCCTGTTAAGTTTGATATAGGCCGCCAGTATATCCAGGCGCTTATCAACCCCTTCATGGCCCACCACCTGCGCCCCCAGCAAACGGCCATCAGCAGGCGAAAATGCCAGCTGTATGAGCAGCGGACTGGCACCGGGATAATAAGCCGCATGCGACCCGCTGCTGTTGGTAGATACCACATGCGGAATACCGGCGGCTGTTAAATGTTTGGATGCCATACCTGCTGTACCCACCGTCATATCAAACACTTTTACAATAGCAGTATTAATAGATCCGTGGTAAGACTGGGTATTTCCCAATACCATATTATTGGCGCAGATGCGTCCCTGCTTATTAGCGGGCCCCGCCAGGTAGGTAATCATAGGCTGGCCTGAAATGGGGTTGGCAAATTCTATGGCATCCCCTACTGCATAGATATCCGGGTTAGAAGTTTGCAGGTATTCATTTACCCAAATGCCGCGTGCAGGGCCTGTTTGCAAACCTGCCTGCACCGCCAGCTCCGTATCTGGCCGAACACCTATAGAAAGCAATACCATATCCGCCTCCAGCACTTCTGTATTGTTCAGCGCCACCCCTATCTGTTGCCCGCGCCTGGTAAAGCCTGTAACGGCAGTACTTAACCGCAGTTTAATCCCCTTGCTGCGGATATGCTGCTGTACAACAGCCGCTACAGGAAAATCAACCGGCGCCAGCACCTGGTTGCCCATTTCTACAATCGTCACATCCAGCCCAAGCCCCTGCAGACTCTCTGCCATTTCAAGTCCAATAAAACCCGCCCCAATCACCAGCGCCTTTTTTATGTGCTGTTGCTGCACATAGGCTTTAATATAATCCGTATCGTTCACATTGCGCAGGGTAAAAATGCCCTCAAGACCTATACCGGGCAGCGGCGGACGTATGGGTTCAGCCCCGGGAGATAAAACAAGTTTATCGTAGGTTTCGGTATATGCTTTGCCGGAAGCCAGGTCAGTAGCGGTAATGGTCTTTGCGGCCGGATCTATG
>JANPGT010000573.1:0-3123 GCA_031424135.1 Chitinophagaceae bacterium | reverse complement strand
CTTCTGTAGCGCCGCTGGTGAAAATAATCTCCTGTGGCACAGCACCTACCAGCGCTGCTACAGAAGCAGATAATCTTGCCTTAAAAGGAGTGTTCGATATGTACAAAGGCAAGGGCAACCATATCATCACTACTACCACGGAACACAAGGCAGTGATAGATACCTGCAGGCACCTGGAAAAACAGGGGGCGGATATTACCTGGCTGGGTGTAAACCAGCAGGGGCTTATCAACCTACAGGAACTGGAAGCGGCCATCCGGCCTGCTACCATTTGTATTGCCATTATGTACGCCAATAATGAAACCGGTATGCTGCAACCCGTGCGCGAAATTGCTGCCATCGCTAAAAAACACCATGTTTTATTTTTTTGCGATGCAGTGCAGGCTGTGGGTAAAATACCGGTAAATGTTATTGCCGATGGTATTGATATTATGTCTATTACCGCGCATAAAATGTACGGCCCCAAAGGCGTGGGTGCGCTATATGTCAGGCGCCGTGATCCACGGGTGCGCCTAACCGCACAAATGGATGGTGGCGGGCATGAAAGAAGCCTTCGCAGCGGCACTTTAAATGTGCCCGGCATTGTGGGTTTTGGAAAGGCAGCTGCATTGGCAAGCGAAGAAATAAAACTGGGCAGCACCCGTTTACAACTGTTGAGAGATAAGCTGGAAAATGCATTACTGCAACTGGGCGGAGTAACGGTCAACGGAAGCAGCACGCATCGTTTGCCACATGTTAGCAACCTGTCTTTTACCCATACTGAAAGCGAAGGATTGATGCTTGGTTTCAATAAAAATGTGGCAGTAAGTTCAGGAAGTGCCTGTACCTCTGCTTCTATAGAACCTTCTTATGTACTAAAAGCCATGGGACTGAGCGATGAGCTGGCACATGCCGCATTACGTTTTGCCCTGGGCCGTTTTACCACAGCGGAAGAAATTGATTATGCCATTGACCAGGTGGGGCAGGCAGTAGAAAAAGCAAGAAAGGAAGTGATCAGCACGTAGTACTAAGTATTTAGTACTTATACCTGCGGCCAGGGATGCCGGGACGAATTGTTACTGGTTGGTAACGGGTCTCAATACTGAATACTAACTGCTAAGTACGGAGTTGCAGGTAGCGCGTCTGAATAATGAAAGGCTGGTAGCAAGCCTAAGTACTGAATACTAATAGCTGAATACTATATACTAATATCTTAATACTAAATATTACAACCATGATCTACGTAAGCGATAAAGCAAAAGAAAGGGTGCAGCACCTGATGCACGAAGGCAATATGCCGGAAAGCGACTATTTTCTGCGGGTTTCCGTGGTGGGCGGCGGATGCTCCGGCCTCAGCTATAAAATGGATTTCGATAATACCACCAAGCCTTCTGACCAGGTTTTTGAAGACAATGGCATTAAAGTGGTCACCGATCTGAAGAGCTTTCTGTACCTGGTAAATACAACGCTTGAATTTACCGATGGACTGAATGGCAAAGGATTCCATTTTAACAATCCCAACGCCAGCAGAAGCTGCGCCTGCGGCGAGAGTTTCGCTGTATAAAGCATCAATAATTATTGTACGGGTAGGCCTTGCGCCTACCCCTTTTCTATATACCCCAAAAAGATAATCCCGCCTGGTGGCGGGATTATGCATTCGCAGTTGGTATTGGTTATTTCATTCGGCCTTCACCTTAATAAAATGTAAGCAGTTAGTCTTGGCAAATGAGGCACGAATGTAAAGGAAAAGGCGGTAGTGAAAAAAGTTTTTTAATATCCTTTTAATGTGACAAATACCTGATCTGATTTGCTGCACGGAAATAAAAAAAAATATAAAAAAATTATTACTAACTGCTGAGAAACCGTCGCCATCGTCAAAACGGTTTCGCTCTAAACACTGGTTATCAAATTGTTAAAACAGCATACTTAACCTCAGTCAAGTAATTTAATTTTCTTTAAAAAAAAGCATCGGCCAAATATTTATCTTTACCGGCTATGGCAGAAAAAGTAAGGGTAAGATTTGCGCCCAGTCCAACAGGCGGCTTGCATTTAGGCGGCGTTAGAACGGTTTTATACAATTATTTGTTTGCCCGCAGTCGTGGCGGCGACTTTATATTAAGGATAGAAGACACCGATCAAAGCAGGTTTGTACCGGGTGCGGAACAATATATACAGGATTGTTTGGCCTGGTGCGGACTGGTACCTGATGAAAGTCCTGCGCATGGTGGCGCCTACGGCCCCTACCGTCAGAGCGAAAGAAAACCCATGTACAAGCAGTATGCAGAACAACTGGTAAAAAGCGGTTATGCCTACTATGCATTTGATACTCCTCAGGAGCTGGAGGCCAAACGCAATACAATCCCCAATTTTCAATATAGCCACGCTTCCAGGCAGCACATGAAAAACTCGCTAACACTGGATGAAGCTGCTGTACAGGCATTGCTGGATGCACAGACGCCGCATGTTATCCGTATTAAAATGCCTGCCGATGAGACCATCAGCTTTACAGATATGATTCGCGGTGAAGTAGTGTTCAATACTTCCCAATCGGATGATAAAGTGCTGTTGAAAGCCGATGAAATGCCCACTTATCACCTGGCAGTAGTGGTAGATGATTATTTAATGAAAATTACCCATGCTTTCAGGGGAGAAGAATGGCTGCCCAGCGCACCCGTGCACATCCTTTTATGGAAATATTTATTTGGGCTGGAGGCCATGCCACAGTGGGCGCATTTGCCGCTGATCTTAAAGCCTGATGGCAATGGCAAACTGAGCAAACGGGATGGTGACCGCCTGGGCTTCCCGGTGTTTGCTATGAACTGGACTGATCCCAAAACCAATGAACTGGTAAAAGGCTTCAGGGAACTGGGCTTTTTGCCCGAAGCTTTCGTTAACCTGCTGGCCATGCTGGGTTGGAACGATGGTACTGCACAGGAAATATTTACCCTGCAGGAATTGATAGCCAAATTCTCTATGGAACGCGTACACAAGGGCGGGGCCAAATTTGATTTTGAAAAAGCAAAGTGGTACAACCACGAATGGATAAAGGGGTATAAGGTAGAAGGTTTAAGGTCTAAAGTGAGAGAAATCCTGGAAGCCAGTGGCATCACCGTTAGAGACGATGTCTTCCTGGATAAGGTAATT
>JANPGT010000572.1:0-4101 GCA_031424135.1 Chitinophagaceae bacterium | reverse complement strand
CATTGCTTTTTTTGCAGACTTCACCCTGCAACCACGGGAAGGTTTTGTGTACCTGGAAAACAAAGGAGATTATCTCTTTACCCCGTTTACGCTGCCAGAATGCAATGCAGGACGCTGGCTTACCATGGATGCCGGCGACTTGGACGGTGATGGCAAAACAGATATTGCCCTCGGTAATTTTTCGATACGCCCCAGCGAAGCAAAAAACCACGCAGAGTGGCAAAAAGGTCCGCTCTTTTTATTTTTAAAAAATACCAGTAAGTAACTTTATCATATAAGCCACTAAATGCCATTTTAATGAAACGCTGCTATTTTACTTTTTCTCTGCTGTGCATACTGGCAGCAACACCCTCCTGCAAACATGCGCCCGCAGCAGTGCTGAATGAGGCCGCTATACTGCACCAAAACGAAGACCTGCTGACACAGGTAATTATCTACGATGTTTTTACCCCGCCAGTCGCCAGCAGGATTTATGTCTATTCTTCGCTGGCCTCTTATGAAGACATCCGTTTCAGTAAACAGGGAACTGCGTCCATTGCCGAAAAACTAAATGGGTTTGGGAAAATGCCGCAGCCGGAAAAAGACAAACCATACAACTACACACTCGCTGCAACCAAAGCATTTTTTACCGTTGTGCGCAACGTAAAAGTTTTTTCTGTTGACTCACTGAAGCAATACGAGGAATCTGTGTACAATAGCTATAAAGAGCGGCTGGACGATTCTACCTACCAACGTTCGGTGGCGTTCGGCGATTCAGTTGGCGCCGCCATAATAAAAAGGGCCAAAGCAGATGGCTACCTTGCATCGAGAGGCAAACCGAAACACCTGGGCAGCAACGACCCCGGCAAGTGGCGCCCCACCCCACCAGACTATATGGATGGTGTAGAATGGTGCTGGAACACTATGAAACCAATGGTAATGGATTCCGCCGCACAGTTTATGCCACCAAGACCACCTGCTTACAGTACAGACAGCAACAGCGCTTTTTTCAAAGGCGTAAAAGAAGTGTACAATATCAATAAAAACCTCACGGCAGAGCAACAGCTGATTGCACGCTACTGGGATGACAACCCTTTTGTTATTGAGCATTCAGGCCACATGATGTTTGGCAATAAGAAAATAACACCCGGTGGGCACTGGATGGGCATTGCCGCCATTGCCTGCAAACAAACCAATGCAGACCTGGTAAAAATAGCGCAGACCTATGCGCTCACCGCCGTAGCCCTTTACGATGCTTTTATCTCTTGCTGGGATGAAAAATACCGCAGCAATTATGTACGCCCGGTAACTGTTATCAATGAAAAAATAGACCCCACCTGGACACCCTTTTTACAAACCCCGCCATTTCCGGAATATACCAGCGGTCATAGTACCATTACCAGGTCTGCCGCCACCGTACTAACCAAATTGTACGGCGATCGTTTTGCTTTCCAGGACACCAGTGACCTGCGGTACATAGGGCTGCAACGGCATTTTGATTCTTTTGTACAGGCTGCAGATGAAGCTTCTGTCAGCCGTGTGTACGGGGGTCTCCATTATATGCTGAGTGTGAACGAAGGATCCAATGCAGGCAGAAAGCTGGGAGATCTGGTGGTAAAGAAAATAATACCATGAGACTATAAAAGAGCGTTAAATGGCTTCGTAAAAATCTCCCTGCTGCGATAATACTTCGCGGTATTTATTAAAGACCCTTGTTTTGGAAATAAACCCGGCAAAGCGGTTGTCCTTGTCAAGCACCGGCAACCACCAGCTCTGGGTAATATCAAACTGTTCCATCACGCGGTGCATGTCCTGGTCTTCGCGCAGCACAGCAGCTGGTTTTTTCATCAGTGATCTTACAAAAATCGTTTTAAATTGCTCAGGCTGAAAAAGCTTTTGTTTGATATCGTTCAGCTCAATAATACCGGCAAAACGATTTTTGCCATCATGCACGGCAAAAATATTTTTCTCACTGCGTTTAATTAGCTCTACCAGGTCCGCCAGGGTTTTATCCATGCTGATGCTTTCATAAGTATTCTCCAGCATTTCCTCCATACTGATACTGGTAAGTATATTTTTCTCTTTCTGATGGGTGAATATATGGCCCAGCGATGCCAATTTTTTTGTTTCCATAGAAAAAGGCTCGCTGGTTTTTACAATAAAAAAAGAAATGGAAGAAACAATCATCAGTGGTATGAATAATTCATACCCGTTGGTGATTTCAGCTATTAGAAAAATAGCCGTCAGCGGGCAATACATCACACCGCTCAGTACACCAGCCATCCCTATCAGGCTGAAATTGCCTTCTGGTATTTTAATCCAGGGCAGGCTGTTCAGTAATTTTGAAAAAAAGAAACCAAAATAAGCACCGGTAAAAAGAGAGGGGGCAAAATTACCGCCGTTTCCACCAGCGCCGATAGTAACCGCTGCTGCTATGGGCTTTACCAGTACAATCAGGGCCGTAAAAGCAATCAACCCCCAATGTTCGCCCAGCCTGGAAAACAGCGTGGTATTGTCTGTCATGGCACCCGGCTCGCCATTGGCAACCAATTTGATGCTGTTGTATCCCTCACCAAACAATGGTGGTAGAACAAAACAGATCACCAGCAGCAACAAGCCGCCGGCAGCTGCCTTGGCATACGCATTCATTTTACTGGTGTGCAACCAACCTTCAACTGCTTTAAACACCCTGGCATAATACAATGAAATAAACCCGGTAAGTATCCCCAGCAGAATATAAAATGGAACATTCTTATAATCAAAATTCTGCTTTAGCGCAAAATTAAACAGGGAAGCCTCCTGCAAAATAATTTTGGAACAAAGAGCCCCCATCACAGAAGATATCATTAAAGGGATAAAATAACTAACCACCGTTTCAGTAAGCAACACCTCAATGGCAAAAATAACACCTGCAATAGGGGCGTTAAAAACAGCCGAAATACCCGCTGCGGCACCGCAGGCAATCAATAAAGTCCGCTCCCGGTAATTAAGATCTGTAATGCGTGCCAGGTTAGAGCCCACCGCTGACCCGGTGGCCACAATGGGTGCTTCCAGTCCTGCTGATCCCCCCAGCCCAACAGTAACAGAACTGGTGATGACATGCAGGTATGTATGCTTCAATGGTATAAACGACGATTTACGGGCAATGGCTTTCAGCACCATGGCTATTCCCTTTTCAATTTCTTTACCAAAGAAATGGCGGATAAGGAATACCGTTATCAGCAGGCCCATGCCGGGAAAAAGCAGGTAAGCAAAACGCGACACAGGAATTTCCTTCACCCAGTGCTGTACATAATGCACCAGGGTTTTCAGCAATACCGCCACCAGTCCGGATACAAGGCCGGTGAGTATGGCAATCAGCATTATAAACTGGACGCGGGTTACCCTTATACGGAGCTGGTTAATAACAAACTGATAGAATGATTTAACAGATGCCAATTAGTATCGGTTTAGTGAGCAATTGCCGGCTGCAAATATAAGCCAGCAGGCACAAAGCGGCCTGTCCGGCACTGCACTCAGTCAATTATTTCAATGATTCTTTTAAAATCGGCATCTTTTACCACGTAATCTGCCACCAGGTCGAGCAAAGGATAGGTAGCGCAGAAAGAGATACCAACGCCGGCTTTTTTTATCATGCAGATATCGTTCTCCCCATCTCCAGCCACCAGTGTATTCTTTATATCAACACCGTATTTACTGCAAACATTGATCAGCGCGTGCAGTTTGCAGTAATCATGCTTGCACAGGCTGTGATCATCGGCCAGGAAGAAAGACGGAATCTTCACTTCACCCGTAGCTATACTGTTCGAAAACTCCAGCTCATTGGCCAGTGAAAAATCAAACTCGAATTTATTTTTCAGGTGGTTGGTAATACAGTCATAACTGTCTGATATGATACCTACAATAAATCCGCGGTCTTTCAGTTCTTTTACTACCTGCGCTGCACCGGGTGTAACGGAAATACTGTCTGCCACTTCAAGTATTGCTGCAATGCTTCTTCCTTTGAGTAATTTTGCAATCAGTTTAGTACGTATAAATGGATTGGTCTGCGTGGTGGCTATTTCCACCAGTTCTTTTCTAAAACCAAATTTTTCAGCCGCTGTTTGTATAAAACTAGCCCGC
>JANPGT010000571.1:0-1547 GCA_031424135.1 Chitinophagaceae bacterium | reverse complement strand
TGAAAGGCTGAACAACTGGAAGGAAGTGGGAGAAAAATTTCTTTAACACGAATTATTACGAATTAGCAATCCGTCTGATATCCACCGTCTGACGGAAAAAATCAAACGATGCTCACTATTTAATAGAAGACATATTTACAGTGAATGGATATGGAGGGGGAAAATCCTGTTAATCCTCTTAATCTTCCAAAATCCTGGTCAAAAACAAACGGCCCGCAATTACTCATCGCGGGCCGTTAAAGATACTGGATTGAGACAGGCTTTTTATTTCTTTGCTTTCCAATAAGCAGTGGCGGGAATTGATTTATAAAATCTTTTTGTTTGTAAGGGTACTTGGGAACGATAGGGAACGGATCAGGTCTTTTAAACCGGATATCAGACTTTACGGATGTTCCCGCCGCTTATTGGCCATCTGTTATTAGCAAAAAAAAAGAACTTTTATTACTTTATTGTCAGCGTACCCGTTTCAATATGTTCATCATCGCTGAACACTTCAAACGTGTAACTGCCTTTGTTAAAATTGGTAATCATGGTGGTCTGCCGGTTGCGTATCTGGGTTTGCTTTACCAGTTTGCCTTCTACATCAAACAGGAATAACTGGTATACTTTGCCATCATCGCCGGTTACATTGAAAAAAAGCGCTTCCTGGGTAGCCCCGGGGTAAATCTTGATTTTATATTTTTTGCTGACCAGTAATTTATTCACAACAATACTGTCTTTACACCCGGCCTGCGGCGTTGCGCCTGCACTTACCGGTACATGCACCAGCATGAACAGGAAAAGCACCAGAAGAATAGAGGGTACCGGCAGTTTGGTATACCGGCTTACAGGTAACATTGTTTTCATTACTGCATTTATTAACAGGTTAAAAAGGGTACGGATCATTAATAACTAAAACAACAACCAACTTTTTTACAATGGGGGCTGACCGTTTTATTTAGAAACGGAGAACCGGACACCGGGTAGAATTGCGGTAGCTTTCTCCGCCGCCCAGGCGTATGCCCAGTTTTATACCGAATGTGTAATAAGCATCTTTATTTTGTGCAGTACCTCTTTTATCGCTGGGCTGGCCGTAAGCAGGTGCACCGCCGGCACCATTATTACTTTTATCTGCCAGGCGTTTTGCCACTGCAGCCTGTGCAGGCGACAAATGTGAATCATAAAATGCATTGCCCACATAAGTAGTGCTTACATCGTCAATATAATCAGTAAATGTTTTGCGGTAAATAACTTCCAGGCCAAGGCTCAGGTTATCGCTGGCCCAGTATTTTACACCTACACCCATAGGTATATTCGGCTGCCACAAAGAATAATTTTTACGGTCCGGGTATTCAGCAGAACCCTGTCCTTCCAGGTGCAGCGGCTGCAGATTTACCCACTGGCCGGTAGCCTGGTCAAGTCCCTGCGGATTGAAATGGAACACACCCAGTCCTATTACGCCGTAAGGACGCAGTTTATGATAGAGGTCGGAGGCATCTTCTTCCAGGAACACTGTTGGAAAAACTTCACCCACCACTATGGCCTCAAGACGCTTGCGCTCAACGTCG
>JANPGT010000570.1:0-4406 GCA_031424135.1 Chitinophagaceae bacterium | reverse complement strand
GGAGCAACGCGTACAACAGGCTGTTCTTCTTCATAAAATGATTTGATTAGACAATAGATACCCGTGATACGGTGCTAACGTCTTATCCGTTGCCTGTATTGCACAGAAAAGTTTACACCGAAGCTGCTAAGCCTGATATTGCCAAAGCCAACACCACCCAGCGGTATTTTGGCATAGGGCTCAATCTGCCAGTTCATGTGTTTGCCCAGTGGCTTTTCAAAACCTGCTGATAAATGAAGAATGGAGAATACATGTTTAAATGTACTGTCATTGCTCCAGGCGGCAGTCAGCTGCTGGTTCATATTGTTTTTGTAGGAATAATTGTACTGCTGTTTTTTCATGAAGTAGGAAGAGAGGCCCGTGCTGGCAAAAAAGGCTGTTTTTGCACCGGGGTTAAACGTATAACGGACTTGCAGCGGCAGCTCCCACATGCGGCAATAACCTTCTACTTCTTCCAGTTTTACATACTGCGTCCAGTAATGTTTAGGTGGATGGTAATCGCTGCCATCCAGTTTATAATTCTTTTTCGTGTAGACAATACCGGTATAAACAGACCAGCGCCTGTTAAACTGGTAGCCTGCCATCAGCCCGAAGTTATAACCTGCATTATCGCCGTGGGTAAATTTGACGGTACTGATGTCCATGCCTGCAACAAGCCCGATATTGACGGCCTTGTTATTTTTTGATGTCTTCTTCTTGCGTGCCGCTTTCGCTGAATCATTTTTTTCACTTGTAGCGATGGCAGTTAACTGCGAACTGTCAATGGTGGTTGTTTTGCTGAAGGCGGTAGTACCGGTATCCGCAAGCGGCGCGGCCAGCGTATCTGTGCCTTCGTTCTGCCGGTTACCGGTGGGTTTTGCAGCTGCTTCAGCTTTACTGCCGGAGGAAACAATACTGTTGCCCGTTGCATCGTCTCTGCCAGCTTCAGTACTGGCCAATGCAGAAGAAGTCTTTTTCCGGATACGGCCATGTTGCAGTTTCGGGATAGTACGGCTGCCTGTAGCGGCAATGTCTTCGTTTCCGGGGATTTCTTGCCGGCTGCTTTTTTTGCCTGTCGCTTTTTTGCTGCCAGCAGCAATTGCATCGCCTGTAATGGCTAAGGTCCTGTTGATTTTCTTATTTGATTTGGTAGGCGTTGTGCGCGTATTCTTGGTAGAAACAACAGCCGCTGCAAGAGATCTGTCAACGGTATGGGGACGCCGCGCTGTTGTGGTCTGCTGCGATGCAGGTGTTGCTTTATTTGAAATATTGTCTGCTGCCTTATCAGTAAGGGCGGAGGTGCCGGCGACTGGTTTGTCAGCATTACTGCTGGAAGCTAAGGCACTGCTGTTGGCATTGTCATTTTTCGCTGATCCGTTGGCAGAAGGCTGCACAGCTTCGGTGTTGGTTGCAGCGGGTATTACAGGTTGCCCGGCACTGGCTGCGCTGCTGAGTGCTGCTTCGGTGCGTTTATCTTTTATGTTGGTTGTTGGCGTCAGTTGTTGTTTGTTTTTACTGCCTTGTATGCCATACCATAGCACACTGCCTGTCAGCGACAGGCCCATCAACAAAAAGAAGAAAAAGAAAAAGCCGCGGCGTTTTCTTTCTTCCTTCTGCGGAAGTTCTTTGTCAAGGACCTGCTGTAAAGCATCCCATGCCGGCTTCCCCGGAGCATGGTAGTGCTCAGCAGCCTCCCTGCTTAAACGGTCAATATCTTTTTCATCTGGTTTGTACATACGTGTTGTACTGGGTTTGGTGCGAAATGATTTTTCGCAGGTTATGCCTGGCTTTTGACAGGTTGGATTTGGATGCGCCCACGCTTATCTGCAGCTGGGCGGCTATTTCTTCATGTGTCATTCCTTCTATAGCAAAAAGGTTGAAAACTGTTCTGTATACCGGCGTTAATTGTTTGATGGCTTCAATAATTTCTTCGTACGACAATTTATCGATGGCTGTTTCCTGTGTATCTGCAACTGTTTCTGTATCTGCATTGCTGGCATGACCATTCAGCATTGAATGGTGCTTCCGCAGGTAATCAATGCAGGTATTAATAATAATCCGCTTGAACCATGCTTTTAGCAATGCTTCGGTATTCAATTGCCTGCCCGTATCAAACAGGTGCATGTTCTTGAAAAGTTTTACAAAAGATTCATTGGTAAGCTCTTCGGCTTCATGCTGGTGGTTGGTATAGCGATAGCAGATTTTCATTGCATAACCGTAGAGCCAATGGTACAGCGTACCCTGGCTGCTGCGGTTGTTTTTGCAACATCCGTCAACGAGCGTCAATATATTAACAGCTTCATCGCTCAAAATATAGCTGGAGTATGTAGGTATGGTAAAGTTACTTTATATCAGGTGCAGTACGATGCCCCAGCCGGTAAGGTTGCCTGCACCTGTAAAAAACACCTGCATAAAAAGCGCAAAACAGCTGCCCCGGACAAACTTGTCGGAGCCGCTGTTCGATCGCTGAAAGCTGTTAATCAGTTAGTTAAAATCCAAGTCCCAGTGAAAATGCCTTCACTTTATTAGGAAAATCAATGCTTGCGCCGGGCGAAACACTGGAAATATTAATATTATACAGTTTGGTAACACCGCTGCTGGTTAACAGGGCATAGGCCATATTGCTGTTACCACCTATATCAAACCCGTTTTGCGTATCTGCAGTTATGCCCAGAGAGCCCAGTTCTACCAGGGTGCCATTATTGGGGGGCTCCTGCCTGTACAATTTACCCATATCCATCACATAAAGGAAGGTACTGGTGGCGCCGGGAAAATTACTGCTGTAAGCGGCACCGCTAACGGCAGGGCTGCCTGGGTTAAGGTTGGCATCGGTAGCAGCTATTGTACCATCATTGGGGTTGAGGCGGAGGTTCTGGCCGGTATTGCTTACCAGCCTTATACGGTCCACCGTGGGATTGAAATCAAAACCAATACCACTGGTACCAGCAGTCAGCATAAAGCCGGTTCCTACTGGAGCGGCAGCACCCGTGCTGAGATTGAATGTGTACAAGCGGGCATTGCCGGTACCGGTAACCGTAATGCCGTACAACTGGCCGTTTACCGGTCTGAAATCGATACCCATAAATTCTTCGCCTGCACCTGCTCCTGCAATCGTTTTATTTATAACGCTGTTGGACTTAGCAGGGTTAAAAATCTGGAACATACCACTTTCGCTGATGGCATATGCCACTGGTGGTGTTGGTATGGCGATGTCGGTAATATTGCCTGCCAGGTTGGAGAGGAATTCGGCCACCGCATTGCTGGTGTTGATGCGGTATAGTTTATTAATGCCGCCTACCTGGAAAGTGGCCAGCGCAACGCTGTTGTCTGCATTTATATCGAAGCCCGGCTTCCCCGTAAAGTCTACGCCAATGCTGCCCACTTCCTGCAAACTGCCATCATTGGGTGGATTTTGCTTGTATAGTTTCCTGCTGGTAGCGTCTATGTCGAACAGCTCTGTAGCTGCAGCGCCGGCTACGCTGTTGGTATAGGCAATAGAGGTAACCGCAGGCATGGATCCTCCGTTGATATTGCCGTCCGTTGCAGCTACTCCACCTGTTTCAGGATTGAGGCGAAGGTTTTGTCCTTTGTCTGTAACCAAGCGAACCCTGTCAACAGTGGGATTAAAATCAATATTTGCAATGCTGCTGTTAATTGCCGGAGTGAAAGACGTTGTGCCCAGTGCTGTGGCAATACCATTTTTGATATTCAGCAGGTACAACCTGCTGTTGCTGCCCAGTCCATATAGCTGGCCGGTAGCGGGTCTGAAATCAATGCTGATAATTTTTTCGCCTGTGGGTATGCCCGTTAGCGTGATGGCCGGGTCGGGCGCTGCGGCTGAGGCAGCATTGTATTTAATTAGCTGGTTGTTGTCTGTGAGTGCATAAAAAACAATATCCGGTGGAACTACCGGCGGTGCCATAATATCACCAGTCCTGTTATTGCATCCTGTCATTGCTGCTATCGTAACTGCCATAGCAATTACTGCCGGTAAAAGCTTACCGATTTTTATAAGATTCATAATTGAGGGTTTCCGGCATAAACGGAATTATATAAATATTGGATTTGCCGATGCCAGAATTAATGCGCTGGCGGGCAGTGCCGGCAAGTAGCATGTTTCACAGTACTGAAAGCTGGCAATGCCGTATTTACGAAGAAAAATAATGATAATTTAACCCTTGTATTGCAGCGTAATCAATCTTAGCTTAGTCTCAGGAAAAACCCTCTTCATGAAATACACTCCGTTCAAACCTATTCTGTTGTTTTTTGCAGGTATTCTTTTAATGCAGTTTGACGCGCGTGCACAGGGCACAGAGCGCATGATGAAAACCACTTCCAATGCTTCACAAGTGTATTTTGAGCTGGGAGGTGCCGGCGTTATTTATTCATTTAATTATGATGGACGTTTCAGCAAATTTGAAAATGGC
>JANPGT010000569.1:0-1920 GCA_031424135.1 Chitinophagaceae bacterium | reverse complement strand
CTGGTTACCGTGTTGTTATTATTAACCCTTGCTGGTCAATCTCAGTCTGCGGTTACCGTAAGGGGGAAACTGGCCGATAGCACCCATAAAACAGCATTGGCCGGTGCACGCATCAACCTTGTTGCCGGCAATGACTCTCTGATTGCTTACAAAGCGGTTACCGACAGCAACGGCAATTTTGAAATAACAAGCGTGTCGCCAGGCGATTTTTTGCTCTCCTTATCCGCAGATGGTTACCGCGGCAGCGTTATCCGGTTTTCAATCACAGATACAAGCGTCAATACCGGAATGCTATTTTTAGCAAGGGCGAATACGGCAACAGACAGCAACACATTGGTGACAAAAGCAGTCCAGGCAGATACTGTAAGCCCCGGCAGTTTTTCCACCACTAATATTTCGGGCATTTTACAGGATAAAACAGATAAAACGCCCATCAAAGGAGCAACAGTAAACATCCGGTTTAAAAAAAATCCGGCAGTAAAACAAAATGCAGTGTCAGACGGTAAGGGTTATTTTTCCTTTACTGAACTGCCTGCAGATACTTTTATCCTCTCGTTCAGTTCCATTGGTTATGAATTTGTAGACCGGCAGATCAATCCTTCTTCTATCAATAATGACCTGGGCATTATCTATATTCCCAAAACCTCCAAAGAACTGGAAGGCGTAGTGATTACTGCAAAAACGCCTCCTGCCCAGCAGAAAGGCGATACCGTGCAGTTTAATGCCAATGCTTTTAAAGTAAATCCCGATGCCACCACGGAGGATTTGATTAAAAAAATGCCCGGCATTACGGTTGACAAGGATGGCACCGTTACTGCCCAGGGAGAGCAGGTAAAGAAAGTGACCATTGACGGCAAGGATTTTTTAGGAGATGATGCCACGGCGGCACTCCGCAACCTGCCTTCTGATGTGGTAGATAAAATACAGGTGTTCGACAAGCTGAGCGACCAGGCGGCTTTTACCGGGTTTGACGATGGCAATTCTGTAAAATCGATCAATATTGTCACCAAATCTGGTATTAAGAACGGCCAGTTTGGGCGGGTGTTTGCAGGTTATGGTACAGACAGCCGTTACGCTGCCGGCGGCAATATAAGCACGTTTAAAAACAACCGGCGCATATCCCTGGTAGGTAGTTTCAATAATATTAACCAGCAAAACTTCTCCTCGCAGGATCTGCTGGGCGTTACCACTGCCGGCGGGGGAGGCAATTTTGGCGGCGGAGGCAACAGGGGTGGTGGCGGTAACCGTGGTGGTGGCAACAGGGGCGGTGGCGGTGGCAATACAGACAATTTTACCGTAGGTCAACAAAACGGTATCAGCAAGACCAACGCATTCGGCATCAATTACACTGATAAATGGAGCCCTAAAATGGACATGCAGGCCAGTTATTTTTTCAATAACAGCAATAACAATAATGAAAGAGAACTGCATAGCCAAACACTGATTGGCGCCAAAACCCAGTATGTAGACCAAAAAAGCCTTTCGGTAAGTCAGAATTACAATCACAGGTTTAATATGCGGCTGGAATACAAGCTTGATTCCAGCAACTCACTTATTATTAACCCCAGCCTGAATTTCCAGAACAATAACAGCGTCACCAACGGATCTTCCCAGGCCTATTATGGTGCGGGAGATAGTTCCAACACAGCAGAAAGCATGAGTTCGTCCAAAAGAAACGGCTACAACCTGCGCAATAACATTCTTTACCGGCATTCATTTGCCAAACGCGGAAGAACCTTTTCTGTTAATTTCAATACCGCCTTCAATAAAAACAATGGGGAAAGCTATACCCGCCAGGATCTGCGCTTTTTCGAAGGCAATATTGCTACAGACTCCTTACAAAACCAATATACAGACAATCCTACCAGCGGGTACAGCCTGGCAGGCAATATTTCTTATACAGAGCCCATTGGTAAAAAA
>JANPGT010000568.1:0-3676 GCA_031424135.1 Chitinophagaceae bacterium | reverse complement strand
ATTCGCTTCCAAACTTTATCTTAAATGGTTTAGCAACATTGCAACTTTACCATTTTAAGATGGGTGTTATTGGTACCAATGGCCAAACTGTCTATACAGACATCCTCACAAAACCGGTGGTATAACCGCTGCCGCCCTATTTCGCAACAGCCGGCCGGGCTGCGGCCCATTGCTTCGCTTCTTTCTGCCATCCTTCTTCTGACTTCCTGCCAACAGCAGGATATTTTTTTGCCCTGGCTGTCATATTTAACAAGGGCTTCAAGAAACCAGGCCCGGTTTGCCCGCTGCAATATTAACATCGTTTAACACCCAATGAACACCAATTACCATTAATACAACACTGCTGGCAGGCTGCAGACCTTCTCAAAATAATTGCCATGATCAGCTGCATTTTACCAATGGAATTTTTCCTGCCGGTGATGAATAAAAAAGCCACCTCCTGCTTTTGAGACAGCCTGTTCTTATGCTACGCATTACTACTTAATGTATCATTACTGCGGCATTCTCTCTTTCCCGGATTTTTTCCATCCTGGATAATTGCTTCCCAAATAAGGAACGAAAATCTTTTTGCAAGAGCATAAAAAAAATACAAGCAGCTACTTTACAGCGTATTAACAGTGTCTAATTTTTCTGGCGGGCAAATTGAAAACATGGTACCGAACATTTATCTGAAAATTTATCAATCGTACCATGAAAAAAATCTACACCTTAATTATCCTGGTAACTGCTGCAGCCAGCGTTACCAACATAAAGGCCCAAACCTATACTTTAGACCTGGGCGCTTCATTCTCTCCTGCCTGGACAGCCGCAGGCACCAGCGGAACGGCCATCAATATTGGCGGCTCCGGTATCAACTGTACGGTGAATTTTGCTTTAACCGGCAGCGGCAGCATTGTATCTCCTTACCCACGTGTAAACAGCAACAATAGCAACGCCAGCGACTTTGTAGTACAGGGTTCTACCGACGCAATGGAGCTGGATATCAACCTGGGCAATAAGACCTCCTATGTGGACGTAACTTACACTTTCAGTGCACCGGTTCAGAACCTGGCCTTTGCCATCTCTGATATTGATATGCCCGGCGGCAGCGCTACCTATACTTATGTAGACCAGGTTACTGTGAGCGGCAACGGCCCTGCAGGTGCTGTTACCCCTTCTTTAAGCAAATACAATACTTCTTCTGCTGTTTTTGTGATTGCAGGCAATGTGGCAACAGGTAATACGGGCGGCGGCGGCTCCAATGTATCCAGTCTTCAGCTGAACAATGCTGCACAGGATGGTACCATGTTTGTAGATTTTAACGGCAATGCTGTTACCACCGTAACGGTGCGTTACAGCACTTTAAATTCCGCTCTGGTAAGCAATAATCCCGGCCTGCAGGCCATCGCCTTTGGCAACCTCAGCTTTCAGAAAGCTGTTGCACCTGTAACCACCAATGTAGCTGCTTCCGCTATCAGGAACACCGCCGGTGCCACTGCTATTGCAGCGCTGGCTGCTACAGACGACGAGTCTGTAAGCTCTTATAAAGTGGTAACATTGCCTTCAGCCGCAGCCGGTGTATTGACGTACAATAACGGCGGCACTTATACAGCAGTTAGCGCCGGACAGGTGTTAACCCCTGCACAGGCTGCTTCATTAAAATTCAGTCCACTGGCTACCTACACTGGTAACGCTGTATTTACCTTTACCGCCACTGATAACAGGGGAATGTTATCCAACACTTCCAACTTTACCATTCCGGTTACTACCGCATTGCTGCCTGTTACCTTTACCAGTTTTTCTGCCACACTTATCAATAACAACGCATTGATAGCATGGACCACCCAGCAGGAATACAATTCAGACAAATTCATTGTAGAAAAAAGCAATGACGGCATTAACTGGAATACCATTGCAGTAGTAACTGCTGCACAAACCAGCAACAGCCCCAAAAATTACGGCGCAACCGATGCGCAAGTGCAGGCAGTTAACTATTACCGTCTTAAAGAAGTTGATTTAGATGGCAGCTACCAGTTTTCAAAAGTGGTAAAAGTTTCGGGTACAGAAAAAAACAGCTTCGCTGTAAAAATTTTCCCTAACCCGGTTACCAACACTGCCACCATCAGCACCAGCAGCAACACAAACAAAACAGTGCATATTAAAATATTCAGCAGTAACGGAACCCAGGTAAAAGAAATGACAAAACAAATTTATACCGGTACTAACAATATTGACATCCCCGCTGTAAACACACTTGCCAACGGCGTATACACCATACTCATTGAAAACAATGAAAACAGTGCCCCCGCTACCCTGCGTTTTGTAAAACAATAACCCACCTTCCAGGCAATAAAAAAACCGCTCTTTCTGAGCGGTTTTTTTATTGGGTTGATAAACATCTTCTGTTGAAAAAATTATTGAGAATCAATCAGTTTTGTAAGTATTTTTTTTAGGGTTACTTTTTTGCAAAAAGCGTATTAAATACAGTAACTACGCTCCCGCCATATACAAACCGCTCTTCCGGTTGATTGCCAGCAAAGAATTTTTATTAAATAAAGGCGCGCCATGCGCTGCAAACACTTTACTCATGAAATCATTTATCAAGAAACTGGTATTCGACAGGCAATTGGTTACAGAAATAAAAAAAGTCAAACCAGACCCTGATTATTTATACAAATTGCTGCAGGAAGGCAAAATAAGCATGCAGGAATACCTGCTGGCGGGCAAGTAACCAGCCTGATTACAAAACTGTTTTTGCTTCTTTGATAACGCATGAAATGGTGTTCATCAGCATCTGCTGCTGATCCGGCGTAAGCGCTATGATATAAGGCTTGGGCGAACTGCCGGTTAACTGAATAGATACAATTTTTTTGGATCCCAATTTTGTTAACTGGGAAGGCGTATACGCAGAATTTTTAAAGATGACATGAAAAATACCATCGCAGTTCATTGAACCGCTGTTCCTGAATTCAGATTTTATTTTGCCGCCCTCCAGCATAAAAGTAATTTCAGTTTCTTCATTCAGGCATTTCACCGCCGGACTGTTCAGTACAAAAAAGAAATCAATCTCTTTGCTGTTGATATCAATGGAGAGGGTATTCCCCTGCAATTCAATAAAACCAGTACTTAAAATTGGTTTGCTGGTAATAATATCTTTCCCCTTTTTCAGCGAACAATCCTGCCCCAGCAGGGCAAGGGGCGAAAAAAATATACAAAACAGGATATATTTCATAACTGGTTTTAGCATTAAAAATAATACCTCCCTCCTGCCCGGCCAACTACCACGTGTTAAAATAGTATAGTTTTACCAAATCTATGCCTGCAGCTACAAATAAAACGGCGTATAATATATTCATCCTGGGCCTGCTTTCTGCCATTGGGCCGTTTTCTATTGACATGTACCTGCCCGGGTTTCCTGCTATTGCCAAAGACTTACATACCACGGTAGGCAATGTTTCACTTTCTCTTTCCAGTTTTTTTATCGGCATCTCTGCCGGCCAGTTTTTATATGGCCCGCTGATAGACCGGTTTGGGCGTAAACGTCCACTTTATTTCGGTTTAAGCGTGTACCTGCTCACCTCCATTGGTTGCGCCATGGCCAGTTCTGTAAATGCATTGATTGTACTGCGCTTTCTGCAAGCCCTGGGCAGCTGCGCCGGCATGGTTACTTCCCGCGCCATGGTAAGAGATCTTTTTG
>JANPGT010000567.1:0-1988 GCA_031424135.1 Chitinophagaceae bacterium | reverse complement strand
CAACCGTTAATGGAATACGGTTAAGGAAACTGGAAAAGCCAATACCCTGGGCGCCCACCAGCGGGGGATTATTATTTTCCTCGTGGGTATAGTTAATATTCACCTGAAGGGTCAGCTTATCAGTAACCTTGCTGTTGAGTCCTAAGTTAAAGATCTTTTTATGATAAGTATTACCAGGGGAAACCCCCTTAGTATCCTGGTTTGAAAAAGATACCCGGTAGCTTGTTAACGCGTTGCCACCAGAAAGCGCTAACGTATTCACGTAGGAGGTTCCCGTGTTGTAAAATTGCTTCATGCGGTCTTTATCCGGAAGATAAGGCCTTAAAACGCCATCATACTGGTAAGTAGGAACGCCGTCATATTTTTCGCCCCATGCCAGGTTACCGAATGATTGCGCCTGGGCTTGTGAGGAAGGACGTACACCATTAGAACCGGTACCGTATTCAGTTTGGTAATCTGTATAATCAAGAATCTTCTGAGTAGCAAAGTTTGAAGTAAGTTCCGCGCTGAATTTCGAATTTTTAGCGCCACTTTTGGTAGTGATAACAATGGCGCCATTTGAAGCTCTTGAACCGTAAAGCGCTGCTGCTGTTGCACCTTTCAATACGGTCATGGACTCAATATCATCCGGATTTACCTGTTGCAGATTGTCGCCCTGGTCTGTAGCAGGGCTACCACCCTCGGCACTACGGGCACCCTGATCCATCGGCAGACCGTTAATAACCATCAGGGGCGCATTATTTCCACCATTAAAACCGGATTGGCCACGCAAACGAATGCGGTTACTTGCACCCGCACCAGCGGTGGGCGGAGCAATTTCCAAACCAGCTATTTTGCCTTCCAAAGAAGTCATCAGGTTGGTAGTGCGGTTCTGGGCGATTTCATCAACTTTTACATTAGTGGCGGCGTAACCCAGTTTTTTTGCTTCCTTTCTTATACCCAGGGCAGTTACCACAACTTCATTCATTTCCTTTGCCTGGTTTTGCAGTACTGCATTTATCACCGTGCGGCCACCCACTGTTTCGGTTTTTGTGCCATACCCTACATGTTGAAACAGCAGGACCGCATTGTTTCCGGCTACTGTAATACTATAGTTGCCTTGCTGGTTGGTAACTGCACCGTTTGGAGTACCTTTCTCTACAACACTTACACCCACCAGCGGTCCACCATTATTGTCTGTAACTTTACCAGTAACAATTTTAGATAAAACACTGCTGTTTGTTAATCTTTTTTCCGGCAGGGGGTTGTAAAAGGGGTCAGTTTTATTCTTATTTGTGCCACTTGCCGCACTTACAGTTAAAGAACAAAAAAGCATTACGGCAATACCCGTAATCACACGCGTATATGACGATATTCTTTCCATTGTACTCATAATTTAGAATTGAAGTGTTATTGTATTTTATTCATACCGGTGTTAAAATCTGGATATTTTCACATCGTCTTTTTCGGAGCCATACTATGCAGAGACGGTAGATCCCTTAAATAAACCCGTATTTTTAAGATATCAGTGTTTTCAACGCGCGGGTTATTTCCCCGGCAGGTTGATTGCTATTATTATCAGCACTCATTGTGCCTGGGTCCATAGGATGTCAGTTAATTACTGAAAGCGGTGAGTAGGTTGATCCGGAAATACCGACTTACCCATGTCCGGAGCACTGCATGCAACAATGTTATTTCTACCTTTAACTGCAACATCATGGGTGGTAAACCAGATATGGCATAAAATTAATTTGCCCGTACATTCAACGTTGATAAGCGCAGGGCCTCTTTACCTTTAATAACAGTTCAGCTGTTTCTTTTATGGTTATAGTTGCGCCGGTAAGCGGTTTGTTATTTTCGGTAGAAAGTAGTCATGTTATGATCTGACTAAATGAAAATGCTGAGATGAGCATGGATAGCAGTAAAAACGAAAAGGTATAATAACCTCTCCGGTTAGTGGAAGTTTTTTCATATAGCAATTTGTTTTAGGTAATAAAGTCGTTCCTGGT
>JANPGT010000566.1:0-4312 GCA_031424135.1 Chitinophagaceae bacterium | reverse complement strand
TTTCTTCCATGTGTCCCCTCATGCAAAAATGCCTGAAAATATTTTTACCTGCCTTATTCTTTTTTTCATCAATACTGTACGGGCAAAAGCATAATTTAAAATTCGATCACCTGGATATCAATGCTGGTCTGTCACAGAATCATGTGCTTTGTACAGTACAGGACAGCCGTGGTTTTATGTGGTTTGGTACACACGATGGTCTTAACCGATATGACGGCTACAAATTTACTGTTTACCGTAATAACACTTTAAACGAACACAGCATCAGCAATAATTATATTACCGCGCTGATCGCTGACGCAAAAGGTAATATTTGGGCAGCCACCAGCGGTGGTGGTTTGAACAGGTATGACCGCGACAAAGACCAATTTACCCGATTTAAACATGATGACAAAAATAAAAATAGTATTTCAAGTGATCTGATTACCTGCATCGCTGAAGACCATGATGGTAATTTATGGATGGGTACTAATGATGCCGGCTTGAACGTATTAAATCCGGTTACAAATAAAGTGACCCGTTTTAGTAATGATAATAATGATAATAGGACACTTGCTGACAATTATGTAAAAGCTGTTTTTGAAGATTATGCCCATAATATCTGGGTCGGTACGGTGGGAGGTGGTTTGAATTTATTGAACCGGACTAATAATACATTTACCCGGTATAAACATAATCTATTTGACCGGGAATCGATAAGTAATGACAAAGTGCATGCAATTTTTGGTGACAGCAAACATCGTTTGTGGATAGGCACAGACGGTGGCGGGTTAAGCCTGTTAAATGTCAATACCGGCCATTTCCGGAATTTTACAAATAGTGAAAAATCCCCTGGTTGTCTTCCGGGCAATTCCGTATATACAATAATGGAGGACGAGGAAGGTAAGCTATGGATCGGTTTGGAAAATGCAGGTCTGAGTGTTTTTGATCCGGATGCTGAAAAATTTAATAATTATCTCCATGATGAACTTAATAATACAAGTCTCACTAATAATTCAATCTATAGTGTTTACAGGGACCGGAAAGGAAATATGTGGATTGGCACATTTGCCGGTGGCATCAATTTGTTTAACAGAGACTATAATAAGTTTGCCCATTATAAACATACTTCTGATCGGAATAGTTTAAGCAATAATTATGTATTGTGTATTCTGGAAGATTCAAAGAAGCGGATGTGGATTGGTACTGACGGCGGAGGACTTGATCTGTTTAATCAGCAAACAAAGGAATTTACGAATTTTCGGCACAGACAGGGAGATTTAAGTTCGATATGTGGTAATTATGTTTTAAGTGTTTGTGAGGACAGTAAAGGTAATATTTGGATAGGTACCTGGGGAGATGGAATAACAGTGTACAATCCAGTGAAAAATACTTTTAAACATTTTAAAAATGACCCGGCAAACCCTGCAAGTTTAATCAACAATAACGCATGGTGTATTTTTGAAGATCATGAAAAAAATATATGGATAGGTTCGTTTGCCGGTGGTTTAGACTTATACAATCCCTCTGCCGGGACCTTTATTCACCACCAGCATGAAAAAGGGAACCCTTTAAGTTTAAGCAATAATTATCTGCGTTCAATTACTGAAGATAGTACCGGCAACCTCTGGATAGGTACAGATCATGGTTTGAATTTATATAATAAAGCGAAAAATACCTTTACCAGCTTTATTCACGATGATAACAAAAACAGTATCAGTGATAACACTATTTCGTCTGTACACGAGGATAAAAAAGGGAATCTTTGGGTAGGAACGATGGCAGGATTAAACTATTTTGAAACAAAAAGCGGGCATTTTACGGTTTATACCACTTCGGATGGCTTACCCAACAATGCCGCCTTTGGTATACTGGAGGATGATAAAAATAATCTGTGGATTAGTACCAATAAGGGCATTTCAAAAATGAACCTTACCACCAAAAAAGTTAAAAACTATACGCCTGCTGACGGATTACAGTCATATGAATTTAAAGACCATTCTTTTTTTAAAAGCAGCAGTGGTGCAATGTATTTTGGCGGCATTAATGGGTTTAACGAATTTTATCCTGACAGTGTAGAAGAAAACAGGTACGATCCCTCACTTGTCTTTACTAATTTCCAGATTTTTAACAGGGATGTGGCCATTGCCCCGGATAGTAATCATACATCAGTATTGATAAAACCTATTACGGAAACAAAAGAAATATTACTGCCCTATGCGAGCTCTGTTATTTCTTTTGAATTTGCCTCACTGAATTATACCGTGCCTGAAAAAAAGAAGTATGCTTATATGCTTGTAGGATTTGATAATACCTGGAATGAAATTGGCACAGAACGAAAAGCAACCTATACAAAACTAGATCCCGGTCAATATGTTTTTAAGGTAAAAGGGCTAACCAATGGGGGAGCATGGTCAGTCAATATTGCTGAAGTCAGGTTGACTGTTATTCCCCCTTATTGGCTTACATGGTGGTTCAAATCGGGCGTTATATTGCTATTAACGTCTATAGTAGTCCTATCTGTGAGATTTCGTATAAATAGAATCAAACATCAGAAAATCAAGCTGGAGTCACTGGTTAGCAAGAGGACAGGTGAGCTGGCGATTGCGGTGGCTGATGAAAAAAAATCCCGTGAAGAAGCAGAAAGTGCCAATAAAGCCAAAAGCATTTTTCTGGCTACCATGAGTCATGAGATACGTACTCCTATGAACGGTATTATTGGAATGTCTTCCTTATTGGCGCAAACTCCGCAATCGGATGAGCAGCGTAATTACACGGAGACCATTCAAACATGTGGGGAGAACTTGCTCACTGTCATCAATGATATTCTCGATTTTTCCAAAATCGAATCAGGGAAAATGGAACTTGAGCAGCGGGATTTTAATCTTCGTACCTGCGTAGAGGAAGTACTGGATGTTTTCTCTGCCAAAGCGGCTTTGCTGGGATTGGATCTGGTGTATCATATTGAATTCAATGTTCCGGAGCAAATTGTTGGTGATTCGGCGCGTTTGCGGCAGATTTTACTCAACCTGGTAAGTAATGCCATTAAGTTTACGAAGTCTGGGGAAGTTTTCGTAAAAGTGTTACTTCTCAAGGAAAATGGTAACGGCGAACTGGACATATGTTTTAAAGTAACGGATACGGGAATCGGGATACCGGCCGACAAACTGGAAAAATTGTTTAAAGCTTTTTCACAGGTCGATTCATCTACCACACGCAAGTATGGAGGTACCGGCCTTGGCCTGGTCATTTCGGAAAAATTAATACAGCTCATGGGAGGAAATATTTCAGTATCCAGCCAACCTGGTGCCGGGTCTATTTTTGCCTTTAATATTCAAACCAGGGTGGGAACAGGGGCCATACAAAACCGTGAGGCACTTATAATGCCGGGAATGGAGAATAAACGCATTCTGGTGGTTGACGATAACCTTACCAACAGGACCATCCTGCATGTCCAGCTGGAACACTGGAAAATGGTACCGGTACTTGCCAGCAGCGGAGAGGAAGCCCTTGATTTATTATCAACCGAAGCCCCCTTTGACCTTGTACTTTCCGACATGGAAATGCCTATGATGGATGGTGTAGAACTGGCGCAGAAAATAAAAGTGATGTTTCCGCAGCTTCCTGTGATGTTATTAAGTTCGGTGGGGGAGGAACTTGATAAAAGCCAAAAATTGTTATTTAGTGCGGTACTCAATAAACCGATAAAACTAAATATTCTCTCCAGACATTTATTGGATAATTTTCGTAGTCAGGCCGTTGACGATTTGCAGGAAAAGCAGGTTGAAATGGATGTAACCATTAATCTATCAAAGAAGCTTCCACTGCGTATATTGATAGCGGAGGATAATCCCATTAATCAGCAACTCGCAATGATTGTGTTGAGTAAAATGGGATATCAACCTGAAATTGCAGAAAATGGTAAAGAGGCAGTTGACAAACAGCGGGAAGACAATTTTGATTTCATTCTAATGGATATGCAAATGCCTGAAATGGACGGTATAGAGGCTACCAGGGCCATAAGGAGTGGTCAAAAAGCACAGCCCGTAATTATTGCCATGACTGCCAATGCGATGCAGGGCGACCGGGAAGCCTGTCTAAACGCGGGCATGAATGATTATATCAGTAAGCCGTTTAAACCTCATGAAATAGCAATAATGCTTCAAAAATGGGCCTCTTGACATTGGCCTGATAAGTGTTTTTGGTAATAAAACTAGATTAAACTGACTTCAACGTTATGCATCATTTTAGCAAACATTATCTTAGCTATAATAATAATCGTATCATGTAGCACCAACTGTTTCCAGCACCAAACGCCACTGAAACTTGACAG
>JANPGT010000565.1:0-7295 GCA_031424135.1 Chitinophagaceae bacterium | reverse complement strand
TGGGCATCATGAAAAAGCCCTGAAATTAGCAGCTGATCTGGAAGCACGGGAGGATTTGCTGCTGACCAAACAGTCATGGGCTACGGGAATTATTATTGCGGTAAAGAAATAAGGCGGTCCATTGCGTTACCGGAATAATTCCTGCAAATTGAAGGAAGCAAATTTGCTAAATAATCCGCAATTGAAATGGTTATGGAATATAATTTTGATCTCAACGACGCTTTATTTGAAGCCCAATTCAAAGCTGGTATAGTAAACCCTGCTGTTTTTAGCCATGAAGCGCACCTGCGCCTGGCATGGATTCATATTAAAAAATATGGTGTTGAAAACGCCATTGAAAATATCTGCGGCCAGTTAAAGGCATTTGTGGTAATTGCTGGGGCAGCGGATAAATACAATGAAACCCTCACGGTAGCAGCCATCCGGGCGGTCAATCATTTTATGCTGAAGTCTGGCGCAGCTGATTTCAGCACATTCATCAGCCAGCATCCCCGTCTTAAATATAATTTTAAGGAGTTGATGGCAAGCCACTACAAAATGGATATTTATA
Organism: Chitinophagaceae bacterium; assembly: GCA_031424135.1. Classification (GTDB taxonomy): domain Bacteria; phylum Bacteroidota; class Bacteroidia; order Chitinophagales; family Chitinophagaceae; genus JACMLD01. The sequence goes on along the minus strand of JANPGT010000565.1, from coordinate 6,745 downwards.
ACAACCCCGTTGCGAAACAGCAATACATGGCACCCGATTTACTGCCGTTTTAATGCGCCACCGGCCCCACAGCTTTCAGCGGGTCATGTTTGTATTTAAAAACAATTGGAAACACAATGCCCAGAACCAATGCATAAGCGGCAAAACTAAACCAGATACTCTGCCAGTCTCTTACGCCGTCGTGGGTGAAATAATCTACCACTCTGCCACTAAAGAAGCCACCCAGGTACGCACCGATGCCATTGGTCATCAGCATAAACAAGCCCTGGGCACTGGCGCGTATTTTTATATCGGCTTCCCTTTCCACAAACAAAGAACCAGAGATATTGAAAAAGTCAAATGCCATACCATAGACTATCATAGACAATACCAAAAAAGGCAGGCCGGTGCCGGGATTGCCAATTCCAAATAAACCAAAGCGAAAAACCCAGGCAAATATACTCATGATCATAACCTGTTTTATACCAAAACGTTTTAAGAAAAAAGGGATGGTAAGAATAAAAAGAGTCTCTGATATCTGCGCCACCGAAGAAAGAAGGCCGGGGTGTTTCACTGCAAACGAGTCCGGGTAAGTTGTGCTGAAATAATCCAGAAAGGGTAAACCAAAAGTATTGGTAATTTGCAGCGCAGCGCCCAGCAGCATTGCAAACACAAAAAATATAAGCATCTTTCTTTGGTTGAATAAGACAAAAGCGTCGAGCCCCAGTGCGGAGACAAAACTTTTCTTCTTGTCTGTTTTTGCAGGCGGGCATTTTGTAATCGTGAATGAATAAATACCCATTACAAGCCCTGCCGCCGCGCTTACATAAAACTGGTGATTGCTTTTGGTAAGCCCTAAAAGATCCACTACCCACATAGCGCAAATAAAACCTACCGTACCCCAAACGCGTATAGGAGGAAACATTTTTACAATGTCTAATCCTTTTTGCTCAAGCACTATATATGAAACTGTATTGTTCAAAGCAATGGTAGGCATAAAAGTTGCTGATACCAATAACATTACCCACCACATCGTATCAGGATCTGTTACTGTAGACGCCCAAAATAAAAGCACTGCACCTGCTATATGGCATGCACCCAGTACACGCTCGGCGTTCACCCATCTGTCTGCCACAATACCCAGTAATGCGGGGGCAAATAAGGAAGCCAGGCCCATCGTTCCATAAATACTGCCAACCTGCCCACCGGTGAATTTAAGTGTTACAATCATATAGCCACCCAGAGATATCAGCCAGGAACCCCATACAAAGAACTCTAGAAAATTTAAGATAATGAGCCTGGAAATTAAGTTCACAGAAAGCTTTTTATTGAATTGGAAAGATAAAGATTTTTACATGAAATTAATCGTTTGCCAGGGCTGCAGTCAATCATTATTGAGCATCCGGCAAAAATCCTTATATTTATCTCCAACGATTGCCCTTGCTTATCACCCTTCACCTAATTCTTTTTACTTATGGCAATACGTGTTGCAATCAATCATAAAACTACTTACAGTTACGACAGGCCGGTATCGCTTTCGCCCCATATTTTCCGGCTGCGGCCTGCCGCCCATTCGCGTACCAACGTGGAAGCCTATTCCTTTAAAATAACGCCCAAAGAGCATTTTATCAACTGGCAGCAGGATCCCTTTGGCAATTACCAGGCAAGGGTGGTCTTCCCGGAGAAAACCACCGAACTTTCTGTAGAAGTGGAAGTGATTGCCAATATGGTGGTCATCAATCCCTTCGATTTTTTTGTGGAGGAGTACGCAGAGAACTACCCATTTAAATACCAGGGCCAGCTGCCCAAAGAACTGGTGCCCTATCTTGAAATAAAGGAAAGCGGCCCGCTGCTTACCCAATGGCTGTCGGCAGTAGACAAATCTAAAAAGACCATCAATGATTTCCTGGTCTATATTAATCAGAAACTAAACAAAGACATCAACTATTCCATCCGCATGGAAGTAGGCGTGCAGACCTGCGAAGAGACCCTGGACAAGGCCCTTGGCTCCTGCCGGGATTCTGCCTGGCTGCTGGTACAGGTTTTTCGTCACCTGGGACTGGCCGCACGCTTTGTGTCGGGCTACCTGGTACAGCTAACCGCAGATGTAAAATCGCTGGATGGCCCGTCGGGTCCTGAAAATGATTTTACCGATCTGCATGCCTGGACCGAAGTGTATATCCCCGGTGCGGGATGGATTGGACTGGATCCCACTTCGGGCCTTTTTGCCGGCGAAGGGCATATACCACTGGCATGTACACCGGATTATGCAAGCGCCGCCCCGGTAGTGGGCGCTACGGACAAATGCGAAACGATTTTCACCTTCAGCAATACCGTCACCCGCATACATGAAGACCCGCGTGTTACCAAACCTTACACGGAAGAACAGTGGGCAGCCATCAACGCCACCGGACTGCGGGTAGATGAAGACCTGCTGGCAGGAGATGTGCGCATGACCATGGGTGGAGAACCCACTTTTGTTTCCATAGATGACATGGAAGGCGCTGAATGGAATACTGCTGCAGACGGCAAATTGAAAAGAGCGCTTTCGCATGACCTGATATTCCGGTTGCGCGAACAGTTTGGTCCCACCGGTATGATACATTATGGCCAGGGCAAATGGTATCCTGGGGAGCCACTGCCACGCTGGCAATACGGCCTGTTCTGGAGAAAAGACAATTACCCTATCTGGAAAAACATCAAGCTGATTGCACACGAAAAGATAGAAAAAAAATATACGCATGCAGATGCGGAGGCTTTTGTAAATGAACTGGCAAAACACCTGGCAGTAAGTACTGAAAATGTGAGCGCCACCTATGAAGATATTTTCTATTTTTTATGGACGGAAGGTAAACTGCCCGCCAATATAGACCCGCTGCAGTCAGACTTGAAGGATCCGATAGAGCGCCGCACTTTGTCGCAATTGCTGGACAAAGGCCTCGACAAGCCCGCCGGTTATGTGTTGCCGCTGAAATGGAATTACGATAACGATAAATGGCAAAGCAATAAATGGATATTGAACCGCAGCCAGGTCTTCCTGGTACCGGGTAATTCACCCATCGGACTGCGACTGCCGCTGGAATCGCTGGCAGCAGTAGCTAAATCAGATGAGCCGCAAAAGATAGAACGCAGTTTGTTTGAAGCATTGCCGGAACTGGGCCATTACCACGAGACCATTACCAGCCGTTATGGCCTCGTAACACAGCATCCGGCGCCCCGGCAGAAACTGGTACACCATGAAGCGGAGCCGGTGGTTGATAAAAATAAAAAGCCGGAGACAAAAAAGCCAGAAGAAGAAAAAGCGAAAAAGCCCGTGTATGAAATACCGGTCATTAAAACGGCACTTTGTGTGGAAGCAAGGGAAGGCATTATCTATATTTTTCTGCCACCCATGGATTACCTGGAGCATTACCTGGACATGGTGGCTTCTATAGAGGGCACGGCGGCCAAACTAAATATGCCCATACGGATAGAAGGGTATGAACCGCCCAGGGATTACAGGATGGAGCGCCTGGTGGTATCTCCCGATCCGGGGGTGATTGAAGTGAATATCCATCCTTCAAAAACATGGAAGGAACTGGTGCATAATATTGATACTTTGTACGAGCAGGCATTTTTATCGCGGCTGGGTACAGAGAAATTTATGTTGGACGGAAGACATACCGGAACCGGTGGCGGCAACCATATTACCATCGGCGGTGCTTCGCCATCAGACAGCCCCTTGCTGCGCAGGCCAGATGTATTGCGCAGCCTGATTACCTACTGGCAACACCATCCCGGTCTTTCTTATTTATTCTCGAGTGCTTTTATTGGCCCTACCAGCCAGGCACCCCGTATAGATGAAGGCCGCGATGAGAAGCTCTATGAAATGGAGATTGCCTTTGACCAGGTGCCAGAAAACGGCTTTATTCCTTTCTGGATTGTAGACAGGATCTTCCGCCACCTGCTTACGGATATAACCGGCAACACCCACCGCTCTGAATTCTGTATTGATAAATTGTATTCACCGGATTCTTCTTCAGGAAGGCTGGGCATACTGGAGTTCCGCGCATTTGATATGCCGCCGCACAAGCAGATGAGCCTGGTGCAGATGGTGCTGATACGCGCACTGATTGCCAAATTCTGGAAGAAACCCTATAAACATAAGCTGGTAAGATGGGGTACGGAGCTGCATGATAAGTTTATGCTGCCGCACTACGTACACCAGGATTTAAAAGACGTGGTAGCTGATTTGAACGATGCCGGCTACGCCTTTAACATGAGCTGGTTTGAGCCCTTCTTTGAATTCCGCTTTCCGCGCTATGGTACGGTAAAGCTGCAGGAAATAGAAATGGAAATCCGCATGGGCATAGAACCCTGGCATGTGCTGGGCGAGGAAATGTCCAGTTCCGGTACGGCGCGTTTTGTAGATTCTTCACTGGAACGGGTGCAGGTGCATTTAAAAGGCCTGAATGGTGCCCGCTATATACTCATGTGCAATGGCAGTCGTGTGCCCCTGCGCGAAACCGCTGTCAAGGGTGAATATATATGCGGTATCCGCTACCGCGCCTGGCAGCCGCCTTCTGCGCTGCATCCTACCATTGGTGTAGATACGCCGCTGGCATTCGATATTATTGATACCTGGAACAGCCGCTCCATTGGCGGGTGTACGTATTATGTAGCACATCCGGGTGGCCGCAGCTATGATACTTTTCCCATTAACAGTTATGAAGCAGAGTCCCGGCGCTTCAGCCGCTTTGGCAATACTGCGCATACGCAGGATGTGCTCCGGCCCGCACCGCTTGCCAGTATTACCATGCATTATGTATCGCAGAACCGGCAACCCTTTCTGGCAGACGCGCCGCCGCCGGAAACAAATTTAGAATATCCGTGTACGTTAGATTTGCGCCAGTACTGGAAAAAAAAGTAGCCAGCGGTTTGCGGTGTACGCCGGTATTCATTTTTGTATTAAAGCGGTGCTGAAACAGCGCCGGTCATGCGCTTCCCTTTAAATGGTATACAGGCAGCGGTTATACTGCCGCTTATTACCTGTTCGTAGTATTTTGTATCAACCCATCAGAATTTATTTGGATTCTAAAAAAATTGTTCTAATTTTCTAGTCCATTAATTCTGTGTATCCGCACCTCAGCCCCTGGTTCTGCACCGTAGTAGGTCACCTTCTCTGGTTAAAAAATCTGAAACAGTAGTAACAGCATCTTTGTTGATGATCATTTTTATATCGTATAAAAATGGTTGATTGTACGCCTGTATATGAAACAAAAAATATTTCTGCCAACATAAACATTGTTGCCTGCCCGGTTTTACCGGCTGCAACCACTCTTGTCAGCAGCCCCTGAAAAGAGAAGCCATCCTTATACAATTCCCTTTCAATAAGCTTATTCTTTAAAACGTAAACCTTTCAATCATGAACAAGAAAATGCATTCGCCACTACTGGATGAAATCGTTAAAATTCATACGGAAGCACAAAAAACAGACGATGGCAACCGGTGTATGATAGCCCCGGCCCCCGAGCTGAAAAAGAAAATGGATGAAGAGATGAAAAAGATAAAGAGCAGCGCTGCCAAAGGACTGCTGGCCGGAAAAATTGGTTTCCGCGAACCCCAGCCCGTAGGTTTTAATGACGGGCTTATCTATCCGGGTACTATGTTCCCGGTGGGTACCACGGCTGCCATTGCCAGGTCGGCCGGAGCCAACAAGGCACCACTTCGCGGAACCGTTCGCGTTATAGTGGTGCTGGTCGATTTTTCAGATAAGGTAATGACAAAAACCAAAGCGCATTTTGAGCAGCTTTTCTTTTCACTGGGTTCACTGGCTACCGGCAGCGTGCGCGAATATTACCGCGAAGTAACGCATGGCCTGGTAGATATCCAGGGACAGGTAGTGGGCACCTACCGTATGCCGCTTACCCTGGCGCAGTATGCACATGGGGCTTCCGGCACCGGTGGCGCCGCACCCAATGCACGTACCATGGCGAAAGATGCAGCGGTGGCCTCCAACCCCGCGGTTAATTATGCGCTTTATGATAATGATGCTGATGGTTTTGTAGATGCGTATGTGGTCATCCATGCCGGCTCCGGTGCCGAAGTAACCGGCAGCGGCGGCGATATCTGGTCGCACAAATGGACTTTATCCGGCGGCGCTTATACCGCAGATGGCTCCACCAAAATATTCGGTTACCTAACGGTGCCGGAAGATTGTAAACTGGGCGTATGTGCGCATGAACTGGGCCACCTGCTTTTTGGTTTTCCCGATTTGTATGATACAGATAATACCAGTGAAGGTATTGGTAACTGGTGCCTGATGGCAGCCGGCAGCTGGAACAACGGCGGACTTACACCCGCGCATCCCAGCGCCTGGTGCAAATGCCAGCAGGGTTGGGTAACCACGGTAAACCAGGCCAGCAACCAGAACAATGTGGCGCTGGAGGATGTTAAATCCGGCTTTAAAGTACACAAGCTGTTTAAAAACGGCAGTTCTACCAATGAATACTTCCTGGTAGAAAACAGGCAGAAAATCTTGTTCGATAAATTTCTGCCCAACAGCGGGTTGCTGATATGGCATATAGATGATGCAGTCAGCAGCAATACCAACGAGGCACATTATAAAGTGGCACTGATGCAGGCCGATGGTAAGAAAGATCTTGAATTGAACCATAACAGGGGCGATGCAGGTGATAGTTTTCCGGGTTCTTCCAACAATACCAAGTTCGACAATGCCAGCAACCCCAATTCCAAATCATATGCAGGCTCCAATACCTGCGTGGCA
>JANPGT010000564.1:0-4312 GCA_031424135.1 Chitinophagaceae bacterium | reverse complement strand
GGGACCACTTTCTTTTCACCAGCCGGTGATGCATTTACTCCCCTAAGACAATATTTGTCTAGCAGTGTTATCTTGGTTCGACGGAAACAGTCGGACGGGAATAGTATAAGGATCTCAGAAGCGCTGGCTTCGCCCGACCGTGCCATTCGGTTTGGCTGATTATAAAAAAACATACTTACCCAAAACCATTGTATTTTGCCGCATGTAATATTACCTGTAAGAAATAGACTAAGCAGCTGATTTTTATAGTATGAAGTTTTCAAAAATCTTCAAAGAATTTTTAGCCAGTGAAAAAGCCAGCGGTTTTGTGCTGATAGGCTGTACCGTTGTTTCACTGTTTATTGCCAATAGTGGCTGGGGGGAGGCCTACACGCATTTTTTTCATAGCAAGCTCAATTTGTCATTCTTAAGGCTTGATCTTAATTACAGCGTAGAGCATTGGATCAATGATGGATTAATGGCTATCTTTTTTTTACTGGTAGGACTTGAAATAGAAAGAGAACTATATATCGGGGAATTATCCACTTTTAAAAATGCCTTGCTGCCGGTACTGGCTGCGGCCGGCGGTATGCTCTTTCCCGCGTTGATACATTTTGCATTTAATGCAGGAACGGACACACAGGCAGGTTTTGGAATCCCCATGGCTACCGATATCGCTTTTGCATTGGGCATTCTGTCGCTGGCCGGCAAACGGATTCCGCTATCCTTAAAAATATTCCTGACTGCACTGGCCATTATAGACGACCTGGGCGCCATCGCGGTTATTGCACTATTCTATACAAAAGGATTTTCAGTTTATTATTTTGGTGCAGCATTGCTGGTATTCGTGGCGTTATTTATTGCAGGAAGGAGAAAAATGTATTCATTGCCCATTTACCTGCTGGGCGGTATCATTACGTGGTATTGCATGCTTAAGTCAGGGGTACATGCTACCATTGCGGGGGTATTGCTCGCTTTCGCTATACCATTTCAAAAAGAAAGGGAAGGGGGACTTTCTTACAAACTGCAGCATTTCTTACACAAGCCTGTTGCATTTATCATTCTGCCCATTTTTGCTTTGGCCAACACCGCCATTATTTTCCCTGAAGATTTGCGGAGCAGTTTCAGCAGCAATAACGCTATAGGCATTATTGCAGGATTGGTGTTGGGGAAATTTGCAGGTATTTTCATTGTATCGTGGCTGGCGGTAAAAATGAAACTGGCACAGCTCTCTGATGATTTACACTGGGGTCACCTGCTGGGTGTATCATTGCTGGGCGGCATCGGCTTTACAATGAGCATCTTTATTACCAATCTTGCTTTCACCGATGCAGCTGTTGTAGCGGCTTCTAAAATGAGCATTTTGCTGGCGTCTGTAATGGCTGCCGTACTGGGGCTCCTTATTTTGAAAACCATCAGCAAACGTCCACAGCATCAACCTGCATTTACCGAATAGATGGGTGCAAATTGATTAACCTCCGTGACGTTCACCTTTTTGCACAGCAAATACATGTAACACCTGCGGAAACAGGGCATCCATGGTTTCCTGCACGCCCTTTACTGATCCCGGCAGTGTAATCACAAGGCTGTCTTTTATAAATCCTGCTACACCACGGGACAGCATGGCATAAGGCATTCTTTCCTGTCCATAACTGCGTGCCGCTTCCATAATGCCGGGGATTTCCTTATCCAGCAAAGCCGCAATAGCATCGGGTGTAATATCTCTTGGAGAAACACCTGTACCGCCGGTAAACAGCATCAAATCGTATCCTGCAGCACTCAATGCGCGTGCTTTTGACTGAATAGCATCCACTTCATCCGGCACAATATCATATACTCCCGTTTCTAATCCATATGAAGAAAGTTTTTCGATAATCATTTTTCCTGATCCATCTGCTTTCTCTCCCCTGGATACCGTATCTGAGCAAACTACCACCGCACATTTTAATGCTGCATTTGGTTTGAGGGCGCCGGACTTGCCGCCTTCTTTGCTGATTAATTTTATAGTACTGATTTCTATTCCTTTGTCGATGGGCTTCAGCATGTCATAGATGGTAAGCGCCGTGATAGAAGCGCCGTGCATGGCTTCCACTTCTACCCCTGTTTTATAAATAGTGTGCACTTCTACCGCGATAATAATATTTAGTCCATCAACATTATACGTAATTGAAGTAAACTCTACAGGAAGGGGGTGACAATCAGGTATGGCATCACTGGTTTTTTTTACCGCCAGCAAACCCGCCGCGCGGGAAAATTCAAACACATCGCCCTTGGGCACCCTGCGTTGCTGCACCGCCGCTATCGTTTCGCTGGAAGAGCATTTCACCACTGCTGTAGCTATTGCTTTCCGGAGCGTATTATTTTTATGTGTAATGTTTACCATTGTTTACCGGTTGGTTTTCCATTGATAGGTTTCATCTTCCAGGATTTCTTTGCCCCATACAGGCAGCTCCGCCTTTATTCTTTCTACCGCTTCTTCACAGGCTGCAATAGCTGCTTTACGGTGAGGTGCCGATGTAAAAACAAAAAGACAGATATCACCTGCTGCCACTTTGCCCAGGCTATGGTACACATGCATGCAGGTAAGCGCATATTTTTCAAATATAGCTTCGCGGATGGCATGCATCTGTTCGTTGGCCATGGCTTCATAGGCAGTGTATTCAATGGCCGCACATTGCTTTCCGTCTATAATATCTGCTCTCACCTGGCCCAAAAAAATACTATGCCCGCCAATAGCTGTTTTGCTGCTGTGTTTTTGGATGCTCTCTCCAATGAAAGAGGAAGCAATAGCGCCATTGACAAATATGTTTTTTATACTATGCACGTTTCTTTTTTATACCGGCTGTTCCCGCTTCCATTGAAGAATACCACCCGCCAGGCTGAATATTTTTTTACTGTCTCCAAACCGGGCAATTAACAGCCTGGCCGCCTGGCCGCTTCTTTTGCCCGACTGGCAAAATACAATTATTGTATCAATTGCCGTTTCCGGCCATTTTTCGGCTATACTGCCCAATGGTACCCGGATATGTTCAAACTCAGTCACAACAGGTTGTTCGTGGTCTTCGCGTACATCTGCAATCAATACATTTTCGGTGGTTCTTAATTTGTCAAAAGCAGCAACGTCAATCTCCAGACGGCTACCGCCTACTCCGCAAAGCCAATCATAATTGGTTTGTTCAAACACACTGGCATTGGCAGGAATTAAATCCCGCGTGCCTGCAAGCGCCGTTAACTGCAGTTCAAATAACTGGTTGTTCAATGCATTAAAAGTAAGCAGGCGATTGGTCAAAGGCTTACCTATACCGGTAATCAGCTTGATGGTTTCGTTGGCCTGCATGCCTCCAATAATACCGGGCAAAACGCCCAGCACACCCGTCTCTGCGCAATTGGCCACTTCGCCATCGGCAGGCGGTTCCGGGAAAATATCGCGGTAATTAACAGAGCGGGTACCGTCTATTTCCTGGTGATTAAAGACTGCTACCTGGCCTTCAAACTTTGATATGGCTCCATACACCAGTGGCTTATCCAGCAGCACACAGGCATCGTTTACCATATAACGGGTAGAAAAATTATCGGAGCCGTCTACCACAATATCATATCCTCTTATTAATTCCAGTGCATTTGCAATAGTGAGTCTTTCGTTCAATGCAACAATATCAATCTCCGGGTTTAACTGCCGCAGTGCGCCGGCAGCCTTTATTGCCTTTGACTGGCCAATATCTTTTACGGCGTACAATGTTTGCCGGTGCAGGTTATTCAAAGCAACGGTATCGTCATCTATAATACCAATAAAGCCTACCCCTGCAGCAGCCAGGTAGGGCAAGGCGCCGCATCCCAATCCACCGGCTCCAATCATCAATACGCGGGCCTGCAACAATTTATGCTGCCCGTCCTCGCCTAGCTCTTTTAATGCAAGCTGGCGACTGTATCGCTCCCGTATTTTGCTATTCGTATCCATGATTATCCACCAGAGAAAGGTGGCAGAAAAGCCAGATCACTGTTTTCATTAATAACGGTATTCACACTGACAGCTTTTTTATCTACTGCAATTTTATACCTGGCACCCGCCATGGCAGGATACCGCCTGTCAACTGCCTGTACCAGCGCGTCTGTATCCTGCACTGATTCCACCACCAAACTGCTGGTGCCGGCAATATCAGTTAACTGTCCAAACAAAGTAATTTTCACTGTTGAAACTATTTAACCTGTTCAATCAATACCCTGGCCAGTCCCTTAACAAATCGCCTGCCCGTGGCTTTGTCGGCAGTGGCAATAATGGCAATTTTATCTTTGCCTTCAATCGACGGCTTTCCATCTGCTGCGGTAATCACCA
>JANPGT010000563.1:0-15027 GCA_031424135.1 Chitinophagaceae bacterium | reverse complement strand
TCGACGAGCATTCGCCCCACTGCTTCGCCCAATCCAATGAATAAAATGGGGAAAATAATCTCGTTTGTGGGGCCCCGCATTCCCCAAAAAACAAACCGGGGCAAAGCCTGGTGAAGCCTTGCCCCGGTTGTATATCCGTATAGCCAATAATTAGTTGAAGCGGAAATTGTACGTAGCACCTATACCTACGGTGCCAATGCCGCCACCGTTTACATCGCTGCGGAAGATATTGTTATAAAAGCCGAATACGTTCCAGTCGAAATTATGATAGCCCAGTTGAGGACGCACATAAACGCCACCTTTGGCATTGGCTACTTCAGTTACAAAGCTATACCCACCATCCAGTCCGGCAAAAAAGCCACTGCTTTGCGGATAAACTCTTATAAACGCACCCAGGGGTAATGTACCAAAACCCTTGTAGCCAGATTTTGGAAAGAAGTGGTTGTAACCTGTGGTAAGTCCGATACCGAGGTGATTGGTTTCCATTAACTGACCTTTTAACTCAATACCGGCCGCTACTGCACTGTAATCAGCGGCATTTCCCACCGGAATACCTACATTGGCGCCCACTTTTAACCAGGAATTGCGTTTGGTGATTTCTGTTTGATTGGTTTGCGCCGCTGCCGTTGCATACAGGCAGACTGCCAGTAAAGCCATTGCTGTTTGTTTCATGTTTATTTTGTTTTGATATAGCTGCTGGTTTTCAAACCCTGTGCCATACGGCAACGGCCGGTAAAACCAGTTTTACCAGGCGATGACAAATGATTGTGTAGAAAGGATTCCACAGAAGACCAAAACGTTATATGCAAGCTCCTGTTTACCTGCAAAAAAATTAAACAGGAGGAGCGCTGGCTATGGGTGGGTAAGACCAGCTGAAAATAAAAAAACTGCCTGCAACACAGAAATACCGCTTTAAACGCGATACTGGATAAGTTTACCCTTTTATTATACTGTTGGTGCTGTTTATTTTTCTGAATACAGCACTGGTTTTGCAGTATTTTATCGTCTTACAACCGGGAATACCCCAAAAAACCTGCTAACTACCCTGCAAATGCCGAATGCGCTTATCATAGACGACGAAACTGATATCTGGATGCTGCTGAGCAGGATTCTGCGAAAACATAATTTCAGCACCTATTTTGTTAACAACCTGGAAGCCGCCACCAAAAGACTGCAGCAGGAAGTACCCGCCATTATATACCTGGACAACCACCTTCCGGATGGGCTTGGGCTTGATTTTATCCAGTTCCTCAAAACCCAATACCCGCAAACAAAAATTGTAATGATTACAGGGCATAGCAGCCAGGCCGACCGGAATAAGGCCTTTACGGAGGGCGCAGATATGTTCCTTAGTAAGCCCTTCAGCAGCGAAGCCATCAGGGATACTATCAGTAGCCTGCTGTAGCCGGGCAGCGCTGTGTTAATGTTGCTTCCCCACAGTTTTGCACTTTATTTACCCCCGTTTTTTTCATCAGGCAGTCCCCATACTATTTCTTTCACCCCGCAATGCAGGCTTGCGGTTAACCAGCCATCTCTACAGGCAATTACAACTTAATCAAACATTAATTGGCGCTACTGGCAATTCATTAAAAATGATTGTAATTTGATGATTGATAAGACACCCATTTTTCCACCTGTTTTACTTATACGCTATGTACAATATGCTGATAGCCGATGCAGATGTGGATGCCTGGTTCCAGGTAAATGCACTGCTGCGCCGCTACATGTTGAAAGCAAATTTTGTATCTAACCTGGGCCTGGCAAGGCGTTGTATGGACAATGAGCACCCCTCGCTGCTTTTTATAGACAGGCAACTGCTGGACAATTCTGCCAGCGATTTTTTTCGATACGTAAAATTGAAATACCCCGAAGTAAAAATAATACTGGTGAACCGGCTGGGGGAAAGTGTACGCCGCCTGCAGGCCGGGGCCGACCTGGTCATCAGCAAACCCATTGTACCAGAAATCATTGAAAGGGCTATCCTGCACCTGGCCTGGCCACAATTACAAAATTATTCTTCCCCCAACAATTAGTCAGTAATGGTGGCGAAAAACGCACTGCTTTTAAATAGCGGTGGCAGCATTATAATTATTTCCGGCCAGCACCAGGCGATAGCCGTAAGTATTAGAAAAGCTGCATTCTTTTCTGTAAACGTAAAAAAAATGTTGGGTGCTATATGCCCGGCCAATTCACATATTCCGGCACCCAATCGCCGGCATCGGAAAAAGTGATCTGGTAGATGAAAGCTACCGTTCCGGCTGCCAGTATGCTGGTGAGCGCCAGGCCAGCACTGATGCCGGCTGCTTTGAAACAGATACAGCTGAGCATAAACATCTCACTGCTACCGGCCGGGTGACCAGGTAATGCACTCTCGTTCCAGTTGTTGAGGTAACCCAGGGCTACACCATCGCAGGAAGCACTGATGAATAGAAGTACCCAGCAGAGCAGCAGAAAAAATCTTGACCAACGGGAGGCCGGTGTGAGGGAAACACTTTTTTTAGACCCCATGATGGTAACAATAAAAATAGCCGCCGGCAGCAGCAAGAACAGTTTCTCAGCACGCAGCAGGCGCGGATACAGGTTGCCGGTAAAATTGGGGGTCGTCAATGCAATATCATCCTTGTGCTGGTGAAGCAGGCCCGGGAAGTAAACGACAAAGCAATAAAATGCCAGGCACGTGCCGATAAACAGCAGGATAATAAGAATGGATAAATGAATAGCTTTTTTTTGAGCAGCGGATATCATAGCGGGGATTTTATAAATGGTTAGGGGGTTGTAATTATTTTTCAATTTATGGCAGGCTATCCAGCAGCTTCCATGTTTTTGGGCCGGCAATGCCATCCGGCACCATATTGTGCTTTCGCTGCAACTGCCGCAGCGCCGCTTCGGTATCTGCGCCAAACTTTCCATCGTCCTGCAGGCCGAGCTTCCGCTGCAGTTGCTTCACAAAATCATTAGTGGCACCCCTGCGCAATGTGGGGCGGCCGGGTACGCCGCCGGGTACTGCCGGTGGTTCTGCCCCAGGTATGATGCCGGGCGGTGGTGCGGAACCGTTAAGTATATCTGCTACGGATAACCGAAAACTGTGCATATCAAAACCAGGATCAGATTTGCGGCCCCTGGGCAATGCATATTCTTTATGCCCGGCGCAAAACTCAGCCCCCCTCCCTACATGTTTTAGTATGGCTGCCACACCGCGCTGGTAGGCGTCCATTTGTACTACCGGCCAGGGAAAATCATCGTGGCGGCCGGTGTTCTCGGCTTCAATGCCAATAAAATTACCATTGCCATTGGTAAGGCCCTGCCATATGCCTGCGCCCGCATGGTTTGCCCTTCCCGCCGCTATAATATAATAAGTACCGTCGCGGCCAAGGCCCAGCTGGCAAAGCGGACCGGGTAAATCGGGCCGGCCATGTAAAAGGGTATTCATGCTGGGCATATTGCCCGTTCTTCCGCCGGCGGTGTAATGACAAATCACGCCAAAAATATCATTTACATCCCGGCTGCCCCTATCCTCCCAACCAGGCACCAGTGCCACTTTCAGGCCTGCATTTTTCAGCACTTCCGGTAACCATATTAATGAATGAGGCATATACAACTATTGTAATGGTTTACGCTACACCTCCCTCTGCAGGAGGCAAATCCTTGTCTGCTGTTTGCTGTTGTGTTACCAGGTCTACATCACATCCGTCAACACCACTTTCAGCATCTCTTACCGTGGGCACTGCTGGCAGCGGTGTTACAGGCAGCAGGTTTTGCTGTGGAAGGTTGTATCCATTGGCAGGCACCTGTTTGTTCTTTGGAGCTGATTCATCTTCCGGCGTTTTGTCGGGCGGTTTTACGGTAGAACGCACCACCATCACTTTTTTCAGCAGGTCGAACCAGAAAGGAGCGCCCAGCGTAGCCGCCAGCGCCGTCAGCAACCAGCCGATAATGGGGCCAAAAAAATCATTCCATATAGAAAGATGAGGGTCGCCCTGCCTGGGTGCCCCCCAACCCACATTCCAGCCAATGGGCAGGCTTAAGGTATCCAGCTCATGTCTTGCTTTACTGTAACTAAGCGAAGAAAGATAACTGGTATCGGCGGCAGCCGCTTCCGCCCTTTTTACCAGTACACCGCGCACTGCATCATTTTTATAGAGGTAGTCGGCAATGGTAATAATATTAATATTGAAGCCCACTGCTACCACCAGCCCTATCCAGAATATAACCCAATAGGTAGAGCGCTTGTACCAGCCGGATACCCTGTCCATTGATCCGTTGTACCAGTTTTCAATATTCAGCCTGGCTTTGTTAAGATCCCCTTCCGCGGTATCAATGGCAGTTAGCAGGGCACGCTGCACCTGCACATTGTTGATGTTTACAATATTTTGCCTGATATTGGCCAGTGAAAGCACCGGCGAAGCAGGATCGCTGCTGACGGCATCTGTTACCGCGCCCCTTGCGGCAATATCCATCAGCGCTATAGCAAAATTGTTGGAGGGAATATAGGAGGGCAGGTTTTTTCCCTTGGCCAGCAATGGCGGCGGGCCGGTTTTGCCGGGCGTATAGGGATCAGAAAAAAGACTGCTTATCAGCGGGTGTTCATAAAATGCTTTGGCGATGCCAATGCCATTCCGATCACTGAACATCTCCCGGATGGATATCTCAAGATAAGCGGCCCGGGTTTTTATTTTGGCTTCAATGCCTTCGCGGAGCGTGGAGCAGATAGTGGCTACCAGTATATTGATAAAAAGAACTCCCACTATTACTTCCAGTATTACCGAGCCAAACATGATGCAGTATTTATTTAATAGTGATAAATGATTCCCTCAACCAGTTTTTTCCTGCCGCCGCTTCACCAGCAAAAACAGCCCGCTGTTACCCGCAGCCTTTGCACCACCAGAAAAAAAAACCAATATGCCTTATGCTCCTTTTCGGAACCTTACACTATTGAACTTTTAGTTAAAGAAGCGGTACTGCGTGCAGAAAAAAAGGACTTTAAGGGCAGTTAGTTCTATGAGGGTGGATCAATGCAGGACTGGGGTTTAAATTAAGTTGAAGCTATACATTCAGCTGCATTTAAAAAATACCACAAAGCGGGTATCATTAAAAACGCGCGTACTGCAAATGGTGTATAAGGACCTGCCGGCACTTTCAATAACGCCTGCTTACCAAGTCCTGCAAAGGACGGAGCAGTAGAAAAAGACATTCCAGGGATTGATGAGAATCAGGTATTGCTCTGATGCAGGTAATCCGGAAAAGCAGATTTAATTGATACCTCTGTGTCTCAAATGCTCCTGTATGAAAAAGACTACAAAAGCCGGAAAGTATGTATACTTTTTTGGCGGCGGCAAAGCCGACGGTAATGAATCAATGAAAAATTTATTGGGTGGCAAAGGCGCCAATCTTGCAGAAATGGCCGGGCATCCCAAACTTGCGCTGCCAGTGCCGCCGGGCTTTACCATCACCACCGAAGTATGTACCTATTACTACCAGCATAAAAAAAACTATCCCGCAGGAATAAAAACGCAGGTACAGGAGGCGATTGCAAAAATTGAAAAACTCACCGGCAAAAAATTTGGCGACGAAAAAAATCCCCTGCTGGTATCTGTACGTTCCGGCGCGCGCAAATCAATGCCCGGCATGATGGAAACCGTGCTGAATGTAGGACTGAATGAAAGCACCCTCAAAGGCATCATTGCGCAAAGCGGCGATCAACGTTTTGCCTACGATGCCTACCGCCGTTTAATCATGATGTATGCAGATGTGGTAATGGAAAAAGCCAATGGCATTGAACCCAAAAATGGCAAGGGTATACGAAAAATACTGGAAGAAAAACTACAGCATATCAAACACAGCAAAGGCTATGAAAGCGATACCGATTTATCTGCCGCAGAACTGGTAGCAATGGCCAATGATTACCGTAAAACTGTTAAGCAGGTATTGGGACTGGAATTTCCCGATGATCCCTGGGAGCAGTTATGGGGCGGTATCGGCGCAGTGTTTGGCAGCTGGAATGGTAAAAGAGCCATGGATTACCGGCGCATAGAAAAGATACCGGATGAATGGGGCACCGCAGTAAACATACAGGCCATGGTTTTTGGCAATATGGGCGATGACAGTTGCACCGGCGTAGCTTTTACCCGCAACCCCGGCACCGGTGAAAATAAATTCTATGGCGAGTACCTGGTAAATGCACAGGGCGAAGATGTAGTTGCAGGCACCCGCACACCCGCACCGGTGAATGAATATTCAAAGAACGCGCAGAGCAAACACCTGACCACGCTTGAAAAACGAATGCCCAAACTGTACAGGGAATTATTTACCTACCAGAAAAAACTGGAGCAGCATTACAAAGACATGCAGGACATAGAGTTCACCATTGAAAAAGGGAAGCTCTACATGCTGCAGTGCCGCAACGGTAAAAGAAATGGTGTGGCCGCAGTACGTATGGCCGCAGAGATGCATGCGCAAAAATTGATTGATGCAAAAACCGCGGTCATGCGGGTGGGGCCCAACCAGCTGGTAGAATTATTATTACCCATGCTGGACCCAAAAGCAGAACATGCACACACAGTGATTGCAAAAGGACTTCCGGCAGGGCCGGGCGGTGCCAGGGGCCGCGTAGTATTTACTTCTGAAGACGCGGTGGAATGGGCACATAAGGGTGAGAAAGTAATTTTGGTGCGCGAAGAAACCTCTCCGGAAGATGTAGACGGCATGCACAAATCACAGGCTATTCTAACTACCAAGGGGGGCATGACTTCTCACGCGGCATTGGTGGCAAGGGGTTGGGGCAAATGCTGTATCGTGGGTTGCGGAGATATAGAAATTCATGCAGAGTCAGCCTCGTTCAAAGCAAAAAACGGCGTTCATATAAAAGAAGGCGACTGGATTACGCTTAATGGTACAAAAGGACTGGTGTACGAAGGCAGCCTGCCATTGGTAGCCATTGACCTGGCCAAAAACAAATCATATAAAGACCTGATGCAACTGGTAGACGCTACCAAAGTGATGGGCGTACGTGCCAACGCAGAAACACCCGGAGATGCCGCACAGGGATTGAAGTTTGGTGCCGAAGGTATTGGACTGTTCCGTACAGAACACATGTTTTATGGCGAAGGCAGCGAAGCACCGCTCTTCATGCTGCGCAAAATGATTGTTAGCAAGACTGAAGAAGAAAGAAGAACTGCGCTGAACGAATTGTACCGGTATGTAAAGAAAGACGTAAAAGACACCATGAAAATAATGAAGGGGCACCCGGTCACCATCCGTTTGCTGGATCCACCCCTGCATGAATTTGTACCGCACAATGCAGAAAAACTGCAGCAGCTCAGCAAAGAGCTGGGCATCAGCATGGGACTGCTGAAAAGAAGGGTGCTGGCTTTACATGAAAACAATCCCATGCTGGGGCACCGTGGCGTGCGGCTGGGCATCAGCTACCCGGAAATAACGGAGATGCAGATACGCGCAATACTGGAAGCCACTGCAGAATTGCACAAAGAGGGAAAGAAAGCATTCCCGGAGATCATGGTACCGGTAACCTGTACGGCCAATGAACTGATTCACCAGAAAAAAATTGTTGACCGGGTATATGCAGAAGTATGTGCAAAAATGAAGACAAAAAAAATACCCTATCTCTATGGCACTATGATAGAGATTCCCAGGGCGGCATTGAAAGCAGCGCATATGGCCGCCGTAGCAGATTTTTTCAGCTTCGGCACAAATGATCTTACACAGATGAGTTTCGGTTTTAGCCGGGATGATATTGGCGGTTTCCTGCCCATTTACCTGGATCAGAAACTGCTGAAAGATGATCCCTTCCAGACCATTGACCAGGAAGGTGTGGGTGAACTGATAAAACTAGGTACCGAAAGAGGCCGCAGCGTAAAGCCGCATCTTAAAGTAGGTATTTGCGGAGAACATGGCGGCGATGCAGAGAGCGTAAAATTCTGTCACCGTATTGGCATGAACTATGTCAGCTGCTCTCCTTTCCGCGTGCCCATTGCGCGGCTGGCAGCAGCGCAGGCGGCGATCGAGTTTCCAAGGAAGAAGTAGCGGATTGCTCCGGCAAAGCTAATTTTGAAACAGTATTCACCTTAGTGCTAAAACACCGAAATCTCTGTCATTCCGAACGAGGGAACGCCTGGTGCAGCAAAAGACAGAACCGGAAGTTTGTAATGTTTGTAAAAGAAATCTCACTGATTTGCGGAGCCACTGAGATCCCCCGTTCCCAGGGACGACACCCGGATGTGAACACTTTTGGAAAGTGTTCGGGATGAAAATATAGACGCTGCCCGCTCATTGCAAATGTTATCGTTTCCCTAAAACCATCCACACAAATTTGGCAGTATCAACTGATCCATCGTATATTTGCCTAACGCTGTTAAATTATTTTACAGTATCAAAAATGGCCAGCAAAGACCGCATACAGAGAGTGAAAGACGATACCAGGTGCAATATACTGGGCGCCTCCCTTGAAATAGTCAAGGAAGAAGGTTGGTCTGCCCTGAGCATGCGTAAAATTGCCGACAGGATTGAATATACCGCCCCTATTATTTATGAATATTTCAGTAACAAAGACGCCATCCTGCAGGAGCTGACCCGGATGGGCTTTGTAAAACTGTCAAAACAAATGGAAGCGGCCAAAGAAGAAACTGAAGCCCCGGAAAAACAGCTGGAAGCCATGTGGCTTGCTTATTGGAATTTTGCCTTCGCAGAAAAAGAAATGTACCAGGTAATGTATGGTGTACAAACCAATTGCTGTGTTAATGAAAGTCCCTGTGCCGACATGCGTACTCCCGCAGCATTATTCATAGAAAAAATCACCGAGATAACGCCCGAAGCCAGGAGAACCAAGGCCTATATTGATACTAAATATTATACTTTCTGGTCGCTGATACATGGACTGATCTCCATAAACATGACCAGGCAGCTGACTTCAGAAGACATTAACCGCCAGGTATTGAAAGATGCCATTGCCGGTATCATCAACTCTATAAAAAACTAAATTTTTTTGCCTGAAAATCTAACGTCGTTAAATAATTTATGACCAGTAAAAGAATAATCCATCGCAGCATCAAACGCTGTTTTTTTTATCCATCTTACTTAACGCTGTTAGATAAATTAATCATGTTATAAATCATTTTAATCACTCAATATAAAACAACAAATCATGTCAAAACTAAAGAACAAAGTAGCCATTGTAACCGGCGCTTCAAAAGGAATTGGTGCAGGTATTGCCAAAGCTTATGGCACTGAAGGCGCGTCCGTGGTAGTTAATTATTCTTCAGACAAAGCCGGTGCCGACCAGGTAGTAAAAGAAATTATTGCTGGGGGTGGTAAAGCAGTAGCGGTGCAGGGTAATGTAGCGCTGCAGGCAGATGTAAAAAGATTATTTGCCGGGGCAAAGAGTGCTTTCGGTAAAGTAGACATCCTGGTAAACAATGCCGGTGTTTACAAATTTGATGCCCTGGAAGCGGTAACCGAAGAAGAATTCCACCGCCAGTTTAACACCAATGTATGGGGAACTATTCTGGCCACGCAGGAGGCACTGCATTATTTTAACGGCGATGGCGGCAGCGTAATAAACGTTGGCTCGGTGATAAGCCATAACCCCATAGCCAATTCCGTAGTCTATTCTGCCACCAAGGGTGCAGTAGATACCATTGCGGTAGCGCTGTCAAAAGAACTGGGCAGTCGTAAAATAAGGGTAAACACCATTGCACCCGGCGGCGTGGAAACAGAAGGCACGCATACTGCCGGTGTTATTGGCAGCGATTTTGAAAAACTGCTGGTAGCAGGTACACCGCTGGGCAGGATTGGTCAGCCGGATGATATTGCCAAAGTAGCCGTGTTCCTGGCGTCTGATGATTCCCAGTGGGTAAATGGCGAAAAGATCAATGTAGCCGGCGGTGCGCGTTAACTGACTGTATCCACATCAACAAAATCCTTTCTGCCACCGCAGAAAGGATTTTGCTTTTATAACCGCTGAACCACAGCAGCAGGGTGGCACGGATATCTGATTACTGCTACAATTAAAAACCACTATTCCCTGTGTAATCCTGTGTCCATCTGCCTCCGTGGTTCCTCCCAAAAAATTCATTAACCATTACCGTTACCCTATTTGATTATCTTAGTGGGCTAAAAACGATACATGAAACATCTGCTCATACTTATTGGCGTTGCGTTCTCTATTTGCATTGTCCACGCCCAGGCACCCAATACCCTTAGCACTAAAGAAAAAAAAGAAGGGTGGCAACTACTCTTTGATGGTAAGACCACAAAAGGATGGCATACCTACCTCAGGGATACGGTTGGTTCCAAATGGCAGGTGAAAGACGGTATCCTGGTATTTGACACCTCCCAGCCAAAGAGCGGTGGTGGCGATATTGTTACCAATGGCAGTTATGAGAATTTTGAACTGCAGCTGGAATGGAAAATCTCGAAAGGGGGCAACAGCGGAATTATTTTCGATATACAGGAAGACCCCAAATACCCGGCTACCTATTTAACCGGCCCCGAAATGCAGGTGCTGGACAATATTGATGCCAGCGACAATAAAAAACAAAACCACCTGGCCGGTTGTTTGTATGATCTCTCCGGCGATTCTACGGTTTCTTTACCCCATACACCCGGCGAATGGAACCAGGTGAAAATTCTGCAGAACAAAGGGCATTTAACTTTCTGGCTCAATGGCACCAAAACTTTTGAAGGCCAGATAGGCAGCGATGCCTGGAACAGCATGATAGCCACCAGCAAATTCAATGGTAAAAATTTCAGTGATTTTGCAAAACTAGCCAAAGGAAAGATTGCGCTGCAGCAGCATCCGGGCTCCAGCGGATGGAGAAATATTAAAATACGTGAACTGTAAAGAAAACAGTCTTTTGCCCTGCTCGGTGAGGACACCATAGCCGTCAACCTAAGAAAAGCTAAAATTAATTGGGGCTGCCCTATCTGTACTTCTTCCCTTTAAACAGTATCGCCTCAAAGCCGGCGGGCTTCGTACCCCCGACGCCACTGATTTTTCCTCTTAGGCTATAACTCTGCTTTGGGATATAGCTGTGCCATTGCAAGTAGCAGCTGCAGAACAAAGCTGACGGAAAAATAGGCGGTTTACGGAGGTACGGGTGTCAACCTGATAAAATGCATACATCATGCATTAACAAGTTACAGGGGTAGTAAAACCTTAAGTTGACGGCTATGGTGAGGACACCGACCAGGGATGGAACAAACGGCCGTTTCAGTTTTTATCGATCTATTGATCAAATACTATAAGATATGGATACCGTCAAAGTAATTATCACAGGCGCTACCGGTATGGTAGGTGAAGGCGTATTGTTTGAATGCCTGCAAAACGATGCGGTGGCAGAAGTACTCATCATTTCCCGGCGGCATTATGAATTGCAGCATCCCAAACTAAAGGAATTGCTGGTGCCAGATTTTTTCCAGTTAGATGGTTTCGCCGCTCAGCTCAAAGAATACGATGCTTGTTTTTTCTGCGCCGGCATCAGCTCGGTAGGCATGAATGAAGATAAATACACCCATATCACTTACGATACAACCATCGCCTTTGCAAAAGCCATGTTGGCGGCCAACACCAACAGTTGCTTTTGCTATGTCTCGGGCAGTCATACAGACAGTACAGAAAAAGGAAGATTGATGTGGGCCCGCGTAAAAGGCAGAACAGAAAACGACCTTATGAAGCTGCCTTTTAAAGCAGTGTACAATTTCAGGCCCGGCGCTATGCTGCCTTTTCCCGGTCAAAAAAACTGGAAGGCAGTGTACAAATTTATTGTGCAGATGATGAAAGCCATTGTTCCCAAAAACGTGCTTACCATGCAGGAAGTTGGCAGGGCGATGATCAGCGCTACTATTACCGGATATCCCAAACAAATACTGGAGATAACGGATATAAAGCAGTTGGGGAAATAGCAGACATTCTTGTACTGCAGTAAACTTGCAGTCAATTTTTCGATGGCTTATCTCACCCTCACCCGGTGCTGCAAATCATTGTACCCCGTAGTTTCCTCCCATACACCGGTATTACAAAACTGCACAGCATACTCCGGCCTGCGGGCAATGGAACCGCACTGATCCGGCAGGTATAAAAACAACTGGTAATCGCCGGGCGCTGTTGCTGCAGGCAACACTATCTTTTCCTGTACCTGATGTGCACCGCTACTCCATAAAAGCGGGTTGGTTTTCAGTGGTATTGTAATTTCTTTTTTGGTGTTGCTGTTCCGCAGCACCAGCATTGCGCTTCTTGGATTGTAAAGCGAGGCATAGCCCAGGTTTTCCAAACTGAGATCAACTAAAAATGATTTGCCTTTTTGTATGGCAGCAGGCAACAATGCCGAACGCAGCACAAAACGATAGCCCAGCTGGCGGCGGATATTGTACAGGCAGCCGGCACTGTCCCAGTCGTTGTTCACCTGGTTATTATAAGCGGCATTCAGAAAACTGTAATGCATACGGCGCATTTCTTCCTCTGCATAGCCTGCCGGCGCACAATCATTTTGCGGACTGAAAGCATCATCGCAGGTTTCTCCGCCCACCACCGTGTATCTTGTATCTGCTGCAATGTATTTCCGCAAAGCCTGTACAGCAGGTTGCCGCGGCTGCATTGAACTTCCCAAATCCTCATATGTACCGTAATCATCCGCAGACGCTAAAAAGCAGTCGTTATGAAAACCAATTCTTGCTTTGCCGGAACCGGTGAAGGCTTCTGCCGCCGTAAGCGGCAATACATCCGTTGCAGCAGCAGGACCATACACATATTTCTGTTTTATCTGTGGGGTACGCACCTGTATCATGCGGTTATTGGGAAGGGCTTCCAGCAATGCCTGCAGCACCCTGCTGCGTTGCTGCCAGCTACTGTCCAGTATTCTGCCGGCGCCGTTACCGGAAGCATCTCCAAAATAATCAGTATAATAGTTTTCTCCCCAGATACCGATAAATCCTTGCTGCAATACCGCAATTACATCGGCATTTTTTTGCAGCAGCGGCCGAAGCTGCTGTATATGCTGCAATACTATACCCGGTGCCGCATCTCCATAGGGCGGACAAATATGTTCAGCATCTTTGCAATCACCGCTGTGCGATGCATTGGTATAAGCAAAACGAAGGACCAATTTTAGTCCCGCTGCACGCACCACGTCAAAATCTTTCTGCAGGCTGTCAAGAAAGGCTGCAGACAAAGGCTGGGTTTTGAAAATATCCAGTTCATATCCACGGTAGAGCAAACTAACGGTTACTGCATAACTGGCTTTGCCCAGTTGCCGCGGATTGCTGCGGAAACCCTTTAGCACATTCACATCAAGCCCGGTAAAATGACTGGCTTTGGTACCCGAGGGAATGTAAAATCCTCTTTCCGGGTTCAGCACATCCTGCTGACTCTCCTGGTAAACCACCCGCTTTTGCTGCGCCCTGGCCCCTGCCAGCAGGCACAAATAACAGAACGTTAGTAAGATGGAAATCCTCATGAAACAATTTTAATGGTAATTAATAACTAAAGGTATTAAAGAATGCTGCGGATGCAGCCGTCCGGTGCTCTTTAAAAAAAATTCCGGTATGGACATACCGGAACTACTTATAACCTAACTGTGCAATGCTGTAATTTCTCTGGTTCAAACATATTACAACCAGCCGGAATAATTTCACGCAAACGCTTGCGCTGGAGGCATTTCACGCAAACGCTTGCGTAAAAAAATTATGGTTTGCTTGCGCCTGCAGGCAGGCTCACAAAAAAAGAAGCGCCTTTTCCCGGCGTGCTCTCTACCCATATACTACCCCCATGTTTGGCAACAATATCTTTTACAATAAAAAGTCCCAGCCCCAATCCAGGATAGGTATGTGCATTGGCCCGGTCTGTCCTGTAGAATTTTTCAAAAATCTTTTCCTGTTCATCCGGGAGAATGCCTACACCATAATCACGTACACAAAAGATCGCATTCCCTTCCCGGCTATATACCGCTACCTGGATTTCCGTACTCTCCGGTGCATATTTTATAGCGTTGCTGAGTAAATTACTGATGACCTGGCTGATCCTGTCCCTGTCGCCCATAGCTGTTACAGCTCCCGCGGTCTGCAACACAATTTGCTGCCGGGCGGTCTTTTTAAATTCATCAATGGTTTCTGCCACCAATGCGTCTAACTGCAATGGCTCCATTTTATAGGCCAGGTAGCCGTCCTGCAGTTTGGTAGTATCCAGTAAATCATTAATCAGCTTGGTAAGTTTGTTCACCTGGTTATCCATTTTCTGGTACATCTCCGCTTTTTCCGCTTCGTTGCCGGCCGGTAATACTGCCAGCAGCTGTGTATACCCTTTCAGGGACGTAACCGGCGTTTTCAATTCGTGACTGGCTATACTAAGAAACTCATCCTTTTGTTTCATCAGTTGTTCTGAAAGCCGCTGGGCTTCCTCCAGTTCACGGTTGGATTTGACCAGGAAACGGTTGGCATTTTCCAGTTCCGCCGTTCTCTGAAGAATGATTTGCTCCAATGCATCCGGTGACTTAAGGGTGAGCGCAGCCGGAATTATTTTATACAGGCCTACTACGGCAGAACAGGATACAATCGCCGTAATAAACAGTACAATCGCGGATACACGGTATACCGGGTACCAGAACATCAGTGCATCAAATACATGGGTAAAACCACAGGCCAGAATAAAGAAAAGGAAAAGCCAGAAGATTTTACGGAAGGGAAGCCGGTTGCCTGTTTTCTTAATGAGGTATAAAAGGATAACCGGTATGGAAAAATAGGCGATGGCAATAAAAATATTGGAGCCAATGTACAACCAGCCGTGAAAGGGGGTCCACTTTCCACAATGCCAGCGTGCAGGCCAGTTGTCCGGGCTAAACAATTTGGAAAAGAAATCAGCTATCTCGTTCATACAAAAAAGATTTGTATACTAAGATATTAATATGTTCAGGATGAAATAATTTTTTGTACAACCAGCTGGCAGCCCACCGGGGGAACACCGGTTGAGCCAAAATAAAGCGGTGTCAGCATCAGGGATGTTTCAGCAACCGCACTATTTTG
>JANPGT010000562.1:0-1584 GCA_031424135.1 Chitinophagaceae bacterium | reverse complement strand
ACCGGGCAACAATGCTGTTACATTGAAGGTATTACTGGTGGTAACAGCTGTTGGTTGTGATGGTAGAGCGGCGCCTGTCCAAATATAAATATTATAGGAACTGGCTTCGGTAATATTGTTCCAGGCAAGGGTAGCGCTGGTAGCGGTAGCAATGCTGCTTCCATTGGCAGGGTACTGGTTGCTGGCACAGGCAGGTGGTTTTGGCAGCGTGTTATTGGGGGGGAACAACTGCCCTGCAGGGATAATAGCTTTTGGCGTACTGGGGCTTGACCACAACAGTTTTGAACTGGCGTAGCCGTTGCCCTGGTAGTATTCCATCACAATATCATATTGCTGCCCTGCAGCAAGTACAATACTCCCGCTTTTCTCAGTGGCACCCTGGTTCACCCAGTTGTTTACCAGTGGTACACCGTTTACCCATAGCCGCACGCCATCGTCTGTAACAGTATAAAAAGTATAGGTTTCATTATACATTGGTTTTACCTGTCCTGTCCAGCGCACAGAATAATTTTCCAGGTTTACCCCCGGTGCAGCAGCTGTATAGATATAATCAAAATTAACCGTGGGGTCTATTCTTGTCACTACCGGGCTACCCGCTAACGTTATATTGTTAAAATAAGATCCCTGTAACCCTGTTCCGGGATTGGCCGTGACTGTTGAAAAAATATTTTTTCTCAGTATCCTGCGGTAAAGGGAATCGTGACCGGTATTGTTCATATGCGTACCGTCGCCCGCATCATATCTTATTGAGCTGTCTGCAGCATTGAAAAGGCCGGTATAGAAATCGATGGCATAAGGGCCAAAAGCTGCCAGGATACTGTCTTTCAGCAATGCCAGTTTTGCCTTACCGGCGGATGTGGCAAAGTTACCGCTGGTTCTTGGCTGCGTGGTAGTAATATAACAGGGAACCCCTGCCTGCAGGGCCGCGTCCCTCATGGTGCGGAAGCAAAACATAATATTGCTTACCGGTATAGTGTCATAGCCATTACTCGGGTAATTTATCAAAATCACATCGGGGTGGGTAGCCAGTGCGGCGGTTATGTTATGCCCCTGGTCGGGCTGCAGGTTCGGATCTGTATATGGTGAGACATAAGTGGAAGGCATGCCCTTGTAAATGGAGTAACCTGCCACTGCAAAGTCGTTGTTGATAATGGTGTCTGAAGGAAGTTGTCTGTTAAAATAGGCCCTTAACCTGCCCACATAGCAGCTGTCTGATACGGTAGGCCCCAGGCAGGCGGAGGTGGATGACCCTACGATGGCCAGCTTTTTCTGCGCATGAACATTGTTTCCGGATACAAAAAACAGGATTGCCAGTGATAAAGCAAAAAAGTATCTCATTGATATGTTTTGGTGGTTTACAGCAGGCAATAATTTAGCGGAAGGAAGGGGTCTAATGATAGGATCGTAATTTAACGATAAAGCCCTTCCGCCTGTAGCCTAAGAGGTTATTTTTTTAAAAAATCCTGCTCAAATATTTCCAAATCTAAAAACTTAAGGCTACATTTATATAGTTGTTTATCTAACTATATGTCAAACAACCATTTTAAAAAAGGAGAACTCTACAGTTTTATTACCGGCAAAGCC
>JANPGT010000561.1:0-3340 GCA_031424135.1 Chitinophagaceae bacterium | reverse complement strand
GGAAGTGGTTGCATTAATAACACGAACAGCTGCCCCCAGTGGAGCAGCTCCTTTTATATCAAGACTAAGCGCCGATGGCTTTAGCAGCCATTTGCCATTGAGAGACACGCTGTAATACAACTGGCCTGCATTCTCCGGTTTCTTATCATCAGACCCTGTCTGCAACCGTATCAATATCTTCCTGTCGGGCGAAAATAAATCGGTGGGCGTTTGTTGGGCTGCTGCAGTTGCAGCGCAATACAATACCAGCCATACAGCAAGCAGCGCTCTCAAATAATTTGACATAGTCCTAATCGTTAGTGATAAAAAAAACATCCGTTGGCAAACCGGCCAATCTTTCTAAAGATAATGGATCAATGCACTGCTGGCATTCATTTTTTTATACCAAGCGCTGCCAGTATTTTGCCAAAGACGGCAGTGTTTTCATATACACCGCTGAATAACTGCGCACCCGGCCCATATGCAAATACCGGTACAGGTATAGCCGTATGATCAGCGGTAGAAAACTGTCCGCCTACATAGCCCTTGCTGTAATTGCCATCCAGCAGTGTAAGTCCGCCGGTTTCATGATCTGCGGTTACAATCACCAGTGTTTGCCCATTTTTGTCAGCAAATTCCATCGCCTTCCCCACCAGGTGATCAAAATCCATCACCTCTGAAGCCACGTAGGGAAGATTATTATCGTGACCGCCATGATCTATCTGCGCACCTTCCACCACAAGGAAAAACCCATTTTTCTCTTTAGACAATAAAGCGGTTGACTTTTTAAATGCCTGCTCTGCCCAGTTGCCCCTGCCCTGCAGCATGGAAAGCCCTGCCCTTTTTTCAGTGACCATCCATTTTTTTGACGTGTCCGCTGTTACCTGGTCAACCGCCGCTACCCTTGTAAACTTCTTCGCCAGTTCTTGTTCCAGCACAGGATTGCTTTTTTCGCTGCCCGCGCCCATAATAAGCTGAATGGGCGATTGCAGTAAATCATGTAAGATGGCTTCGCTGCTACTGCGTTCCTGCTGGTGCGCATAAAAATCGGCTGGTGTAGCATCGGTGATATCACCGCTGGTAATGATCCCCGTTTTGATTTTTTTCTTAATTAGTATATCAGGCAGCAATACCATTGCCCTGCCTGTATGGTCTACACCTACAGAACGGTTATTGGTTTTTTCGCCGGATGAAAATGCCGTTGAGCCCGGCGCCGAATCGGTAATATAGCTATCGTACGAGCTTGTTTTGGAAAGCCCTGTATGCCGCATGCTGAATATATTAAGTGCGCCAAGGTTAGCAGTATAACCGGCATACCATTGCGCCAGGCCGGTACCATCGCCAATCAGCAGGATCACGTTTTTTACAGTTGCTGCAGTGCCATCATTTTTGAAAGCAGGAGCATACAGCTGATAGCTTTGTGGCGACGTGTAAGCCCTTTCAGGTAATTGTTTAATGAAAGACGCGGCGTTATAAATATGGTCTGTATTGATATAATCTACGCCCAGTTTCATAAAACCATACCAGCTGTTAATAAGATCAGGGGCATTCCAGAAGCGTACTTTTTTATGCAGGCGCTGTGCTTTTGCCACCATGCTATCCAGTATTTTTTTCTCCTTTGCAGGAATAACCCCTTTGCCATTCCATGCGGAATATGTTTTAAAATTATCGCTCAGCATTTCAATACGACTCAATGCTGTTGGGGGATAATCCACATTCAGTTCACCATCAAAATAAATCCAGGATGGATAAGAATTAAAACTGGCCACCGCCGGCCGGTTACCGGTAATTACTATTTTGACGCCTGGACTTGAGGTGATAACGGGATACAATTTTAGCTTTTCCACCAGTTTGTCAAGCGTGGCGCTGGAATCTGTTTTAAGATCGATCAGCAATTGCAAAGACTGCATTGGGCTGGCATAGGGATAGCCATTATTTTTCTGAATGCATCGCTGCAGGGGTTGCAGGTAAAATGAATCCAGGGTTCTGCCCAATTTTAACTGTATGGTGTCGTGTGCTATTACCAGTTTATTCTGCTGCAGAAAAATATCGGCTTCAATTGAGCCAAACCCCTGGTTATATGCTTCCCAAAAGGGGAAGGGCTTCTCATAATCATTGTGAGAATGAAGGTTGGCAACAGTGTATACCCGCGGCTGTGCAAAGGCGGTATACACAATTAGCAAAAGGAAAAAGAAAGGCATTATTTTCATTGCTGTAGAAATTTTATTTTATCCCGGTAGTATTGGCAGCCGTTGCCGCCAAGCTCCGTCTTATACCTGCAATATATAATTTCTTTCTTCTGCAAAACCGGCTGTTATATTAAATACAGCTTACTTTAATAAGAGATGGAGAACCCGTATTTTTTTATACTGATTGCCATCTCCACCCGGCTACTTGCTGCTGCACAATACTTTCCCGGCAAAAAATTGCCGGAAATGAAACCGTTTTCAACGCCATGTATGCTGTTTTATATTTTTCTGAAGCAACGGATCAAGCCCATAACCATCACGTAGACAATCAGTTTAACAGTTTTTGCCCTGGTCTATCCCCGGGGGCCATGTCAATTTATCTGCATCCTGTAAAAATATTAACCGCTTTGATTATATATCTTTATCCGGGTTTGACGACCAAGCGCAACACTGCACCATGAGAAATGAAGCCGATGCTAATCTGTGGCAAGCCTTTAAACAGGGCAGCTGGGAAGCTTATACCCGTTTGTACAATGAATATTACAGTACCCTGAATAATTACGGGTATAAATTTACACGCAACATCACCCTGATTGAAGACGCCATCCACGACCTGTTTGTACGGCTGTGGACATCGAGGGAAAATCTGGGCACGCCTGTTTCTGTCAAAAACTACCTCTATAAATCGTTGCGCAATACCCTGATTAGGAAAATACAGTCAGAAAATAAGTTCACTTCCATAGCAGATACCGGCTACCCTTCCGGTTTTGAAGTGCTGTATGCCGCTACTGCCGGCCTTGCCATTGAAGAAAAACAGTTTCGTGAGAAAGTACAGGCCATCATCAATACCCTGCCACCCCGCCAGAAAGAAATTATTTACCTGCGGTTCTACGAAGGACTTTCTTATGAGGAGATAGCCGACATCATGTCAATTGGTATTAACTCAGCCTATAAACTACTCTACAAAGCACTGGAGAATCTTCAGCACATCATGGGGCCAACACAGCTATTGGCTATTTTATCCTGCTTTAAACATTTCATTTAACTTTTTTTTCAATTGAAGGGATAATTCAGAAGAGGTATGGTATAACCGTATAAATACCTCTCTGATGAACGCAGAAAAATACTAACT
Organism: Chitinophagaceae bacterium; assembly: GCA_031424135.1. Lineage (GTDB taxonomy): Bacteria > Bacteroidota > Bacteroidia > Chitinophagales > Chitinophagaceae > JACMLD01. Next base: position 40 of record JANPGT010000561.1, on the reverse strand, counting down.
CGACGACCCCCAATTAGACCGGCTCGAGGAAGCCGCTGAC